>JBILVW010000027.1:0-14747 GCA_044370205.1 Pirellulales bacterium
CACGCGCAGCGACGAATCCACGGCGCCCGCCGTCGCGGCCGGCGGCTTGGCCGGGGCCGGAGCCTTCAGAAACTGCTCGCCCCTGCCCAACACCCAGGAAACCACCGCTCCCTTCGGCGTCGGCGTGGTGGATTTCAAGGGCACGACGACACGAAAGCCACACCGCTGGTTCATGTGGTGCGACCAGCGGCTGGCGGTGGCATCAGGCGGGCCATAAGTAGACTTGTAGTTGCCGCCGCGGCCGACATGGCACCAGCCTCCGTTCGGCGCTGTGATACCCGGCCCTACCGGGTCAAGCGCGGGCGCACCCAGGTAATTCTGCGTGTACCAGTCGTGGCACCACTCATTCACGTTGCCGAGCATGTCATACAGGCCCCAGGCATTGGGCTTCAACGACCCCACGGGCGCGATCCCGCGAAACCCGCTGGTGACCTTGGCCGTTTCGAGGGTTTCTCCTTCTTTGATCAAGGTGACGTTGATGTACTTGTGCGCGTCGGCGGGGTCATCGCCCCAGGGAAATCGTTTCGTGCTCCCCGCCTTGCAGGCATATTCCCACTGCGCCTCGGTCGGCAGCCACACATGCATGCCGGTCTTGGTCGAGGCCTTTTCGCAAAACTCCGCGGCCTCCTTCCAGGAAAGCGTGCCTTCGGGATACGTCTTGCCCCTGGTCGGCACGTCGTTGCCATGGCCATAGCGAAAAAGGTGGTCACGCGCGTTTGGCTTATCCTTGTCATACCTGGCTTCCCTGCCGGGGTCGGGCCCCATGACCTGGTCGTATTGTTCCTGTGTGACCTCGTGCGTGCCCATGTAGAACGGCTGGCTGATCGTCACCTCGCGGCCGGGCAGGATCCAGTGCGCTCCCCATCCTTCTTGGATGACGACGTTGACCCCCTCGATGATCACGCTCTTCTCGTCCGGGCCTCCCATGAAAAACCTGCCGGCGGGGATGAGCGTCAGCTTCATCGAGGCGCCGCCGCCGAGATCGAGGCTCGTCTCGACGTCCTTGATACCGGCCCGCTTGGCGTAGTCGGCGACCGATTCCTTGCCGTCCCACAGCGGCCATTCGGCCCGCGCCGCCGCACCTGCTGCGATCGCCGATGCCACGGCCAGCAGCGCGGCCAAACTCCTTACCGGCTTCATTTCAACTCCCCAGCATGATGGATTACCGAGATGCGTTTAAGAAGGATAGGTCGGCCAATGGCACTTCGGCAAGCGTCGGCCGAGCGGGGCGGATCATGAGGAGCAACATCCGGGACCGGTCGGGCTGGATACGGCCCGACCGTGGAGGAGCCGCAGGCTGGGCTGCTATTTTGAGCGAAACAACTCGCTCTGCACGACGCCGTGCACCAGCGTTCGCACGCCGTAGTTGTCTTTCGCGCCCTCTTGCACGATGGCTGTGATGGCGGGGTCGTCGAGCGCGGTGGCCGGCTCACCCGTGGCGTAGGTGAGGAGGTGGCGGACGATGCCGCGGGCGAGCTGGGCCGGGTTGGCGGCGACCATCCGGCGGAGTTCGTCGATGCCGCCGAAGGTCTTGCCATCGGGCGTGGCGCCCGAGCAGTCCACTGCCAGGCCGGTCTCCCAGGTGGGGGCCGTCCGCTCGGCGGGCTTCAGCTTGATGACCTCGGGATTGGGCCGGCGGTAGGCGGTGCGATGGGCGCCGGTCACGTCGAAGCTTTCGAGCGCGAAGCCATAGCCGTCGAATTTGGCATGGCAGGCCTGGCACGAGCCCTTGCTGCTATGCAGGGCGATCTGCTCGCGCAACGTCTTCGCCCCGCGGATGTCGGGAGTAACGCTGCCGGCGGCGGGCGGCGGCGGCGGGATCTTGATGCCGAGCAGCCGCTCGGCCACCCAGACGCCGCGTTTGATGGGCGACGTGAGCGTGCCATTGGCCGTGACCTTCATCGTGGCCGACTGGGTCCACACTCCCCCGAATGGCGTGTCGGCGGGCAGGTTGACGAGCTTCAGATCGAGGCCGACGCACTCCGGCAGTCCGTAGTGACGGGCGAGCCGCTCGTTGACGAGGGCCCACTTTGGCGCGACGAAATCCACGACGCTGAGATTTTCCGTGAGCATCCGCCGGAAGGTGGCCTGCGTCTCCATGGTGCTGGAGATTTTCAGGAGGTCGTCGTACTCGGGGTAGACCTCGCGGTCGGGAGTGGTGTTGTCCATGCCCCAGAGGCCGAGCCATTGGTCGGTGAAGTCCTTGACGAACCGCTCAGCCTTGGGCGATTTCAGGAGGCGTTCTGTCTGCCCCCGGAGGGTCTGCGGGTCGCCGAGCTTGCCCTCGCGGGCCAGCGCGAGCAGCTCGTCGTCGGGGGTCGAACTCCATAGAAAATAGGAGAGCCGTGCGGCAAGGGCCGTGTCGCTCAGGCGGCCCGGCTGCTCGATGATGGCGAGGCTGTCGGGCGCGGTCATGAGCCTGACGATGAGGTCGACGAAGAGTGCTCTCGGACGCTCTCCCTTGTCGAGCCGCTCGAGGAATGCCTGCACCAGACCATTCACCTCGGCATCGGTGAGATCGCGGCGGTAGAAGCGACCGCCGACGCGGCGGACCGTCTTTTCCAGGGCGAGGCGCAGTTCTTCGCGATCAACGGGGCCGGAACCTCGGCCCTCGAGCGCCAGGCGGATCGGCTCGGGGCAGTCGGCCATCAGGAAGCGATAGCCCGGGAGCGGCAGCTCGGGCTCGATGACGTCCACCCATTGCACGGCCAGGCCGGGGCCGGTGCACTTGCTGGCGTCCTGGTTTTTCGGCACCTGCACGCCGATGCCGAGCGGCACGAGCCGGAAATGGTCGCTGATGACGGCGACGTCGTTGTTCGGTCCGGTGCGGAAGTACACCTCCGTTTCCAGAACGGTCGGTTTGCCGGGCGGAGCGGAGAGCGTGCCGACCAGGCTCACGAGTTGCGGATATGCGCCGGTGTGCCCGGCATAGATGCCGAAGGGAAGCGGCTTATCGGTCTGGTAGCCGTACACCGACAGCCGCAGCTTGTGAACCCCGGGCACGCGAACAGTGCCGTGTTGTCCGTCTTTGCGAGCGAGCGGGCCGGAGTGAGTGTCGGAGTTGAAGGAGACCACGGTGCTATCCGGCAGTTCGAGCAGATGCCCCGTGGACTGCTCGCTCGGCCTGGCCACGAGCCGGATGGTGCCGCCCGTCTTCGGGTCGGCGGTCTTCGGCGCGTCGAGCAGCGTGTTGATCGTGTCTTCGGCCGTCTTGATGAAGCCTTCCGTGCCCGCGGCGGAGAAGGGAAGCGCAGAACTGATCCTGTCGTACCCGTCCACGCGGCCGTCCGGAGGCAGGTTGCGGTTCACCGCCGGACGGATGCCGAGGATGTCGAGCACCGTATTGGCATACTCCTGACGGGAAAGCCGGCGCAGATGGCTGCGGCCCTCGCGCCGGCGGACGGCGGCAAGCTCCGTCGCGAGGGAGCCGCGGACCCAGTCGATGAGCACCTGCCGCTCGTCGGCCGTGAGCGGATCCGCTTCCTCGGGCGGCATGTTGCCAGACTCGACCTGCTCCAGCATGCGGAACCACAGATCGGCATCCGCGGCGAGTTGCTCCGGCGTGCGGGCGGCCGTGAAGTTGACCTGGGCGTTCTGCTCCGTCTCGCCGTGGCAGTCGCCGCAGCGGGCCGCGAGGACGGGCAGGGCCTTCTTCTGGAAAGAGTCAACGAACTCGGCCGCGGCCACGCGATCCATGGAGCACAGGACCAAGAGTGCGGGCACGACGATCGCCGAAACCAACGTGGAGCGTTTCATGGTGATGGATCGACCGCGGCCATCATACGAGGCCGTCGATGGTGCCCTCTCCGGAGCCGAACTTCCCGGTCTCGACGCCGAACCGTTGCAGCATGCTGACGAAAAGCTTGCCCAAGGGCGTGTTGTCGTGCTTGTCACCGGCGACGTGCCGCCCGTGCTTGTAGCCGCCGCCCGCGAGCAGGATGGGCAGGTTCGTCGTGCCGTGGCCGCTGGCGTCGCCGAGATTGCTGCCAATCAGCACCTGCGTGTTGTCGAGCAGGCTGCCGCCCGCTTCCTTCGTCTCCTTGAGGCTCGTCAACAGCTCGCGGAAGGCCTTCATCTTTTCCGTCTCGATGATCTTCAGCTTCGCGATCTTCTCCGGACTCATGCCGTGGTGGGTGATGTCGTGATGGCCCTGATCGATGCCCGGGATCGGCGGCTTCGCGTCGGAGCCCCGGATGAAGACGCTGACGACGCGAGTCGAGTCGGTTTGCACGGCGAGCCTTGCCAGCTGGAACATCACCCGCGCCCGGCCTATGGAGTCGCTGGGGTCGGCAAACGGGCTGGGATAGCCCTCCGTGGGCGCCGGCTCGCTCACCGTCGGCTTGGGGCGGCCGATCCAGGCTTCTTCCGCCACGAGCTGTTTCTCCATGTCGCGCACGGCCTCCGCGTAGTCGCGGATCTGCTGCTGGTCGTGCCGGCTGACGGTGCGGGTGAGGTCGCCAAGCCGCCCCTTCATGCTGTCGAGCAGGCTGTGGCCGGAACGCAGCCGCTGGAGTTGCTGCTCCACTTCGGCCTTGCTGCCGGAAAGAAACATCTTGGCATACACCTGCGACGGCACCTCGAGCGACGGAATCTGGGCGCCGGTTTCGGTGTAGGTGAGCGGGCTGCCGTTGTAGGTCGCGAGCGTCAGCAGCGGGAAACGCGTGGCGTCGCCGACGTGTTGCGCGGCCACCACGTCCATCGACACGGTGTTGCGAAAGCCGGGCTGCGTCGGCCGCTTGGCGCTCGTGAGAAAGCACGACTCCGACGCATGGTCGCCGCCGATGTCGGGATGGGAGATGCCCGAGAAGACCGTGAAGTCGCCGCGCAGATCTTCGAGGACCTTCAGATATTCGCTTGGCTCATAGTCCGTTCCCGCGGTGGCGGGGAAAAACGACGGGCCGTAGAGCCCGAAGTTCGTGCAGACGGTGATGATCCGCCGCGGTGGCGTTTTTTCATCGGCCCGGGCCAGCGTTTCCAGCCAGGGCACCGCGAGCACCGTCGCTCCAGCCTTGAGAATCCTTCGGCGCGTGACAGGCACTTGCATGGGGGGCTCGCAGGATGGAGAGAGGGGGGGGGAAACTGCCTAGCCGACCGCTCTGGCAGATAATTGTACACGGGGTTCGGTCCGGCAAACAACGGGTGAGGTCACACCATCGGCCAGCACAGGGCCAGCACGATTGTGGCCAGGAGGCCGACGGCGCCCTCGATCGCCACCATCACCGCCGCCGTGCGGAGGGTCTGCATCTCGGGCATGCCGCTCATCCGGGAGATCACCCAGAAGCCGCTGTCGTTCATCCACATACCCATCTTCGAGCCGCAGCCGATGGCCATTGCCACGTAGACCGGATGAAAAGGCAAGCGGCCGTCGAGAACGATCGGGGCCATCACTCCCGCCGCCGTGATCATCGCCACCGTGGCCGAGCCCTGCGCGACCCGGATCACGGCCGTGACGAGCCAGGCGATCGGGATCAGGGCCAGCCCTGAGCCGGCTCCGAGGCTGGCCGAGAGCTGGGCCAGCCCCGCCTGCCGCAGAGTCGCTCCGAGCGCTCCTCCGGCGGCGATCACCAGCGTGATGCTGCCGGCCTCCGCGATCGCCTCGGCGATCGTGGTGCGGACTTTCGGCATCCCGACGCCGGACGCGGCCAGCACGAGGATCGAGGCCAGGGCGGCGATCGAGAGGGCGAGGTTCTTCTCGCCGAAGAACTGCACCGCGGGCAGCAGCCAGCCGGGAAGCATGTTCGGCGCCGAGCGCGACGCCGACTCGAGGCTGATGAGCACGACGGGCAACAGGATCGGCGCAACCGCCGCCCACAGCGGCGGCATGCGGCCGGCGGTCGAGGCGGGATCTCCGGCCAGCGGGTTCTGTTCGGTGGTGACGGAGGATGCCGGCGGCGTCAGCGGCCAGCGGCGATCGGCCCACAGGGCGTACGCAAATCCCGCCAAGGCGGCGATCATGCCGACGACGAGCCCCACCATGATCATCGTCGCCATGTCGACCGCGAGGGCTTCGGCCGCGAACAACGGGCCCGGCGTGGGAGGCACGAGCGAGTGCGTCATGGTGGCGCCGCCGACGATCGCCAGCACGCCGAGCAGATAGCCGCGGCCGGTGCGCTCCCACAAGGCCCGGGCCAGCGGCAGGAGCAGGTAGAAGACCGTCTCGGCGAACATCGGGATGCCGAGCACGAAGCCGGCCAGCAGGAGGGCGAAGGGCGTCCGCCGCTCGCCGACGAGATGCTGGATCGCCACCACGATGCGGCGGGCCCCGCCGGCGGCCGACAGGCACGTGCCGAGGATCGACGCCATCGCGATCACGATGCCGATGTCGAGCGCCGTCTTGCCGAAGCCTTCGGCCACCCGTTGGCCGACGGCCGCCGCATCCGGCGCCGTCGGCGTCAGAAAAGCGACGGCGAAGGCCGCCGCGATCAAGACCACGAACGGATGCAGCCGCAGGAAGAGCACGCCCCCGATCACGATCACAAGCGCCGCGACGAGGATGGCAAGTGGCGTCATGACCGGCGACATTCCTTGAGAAACATCGGCATGAACTTACAATTGCGGCCACTCACACGGAACCCCTGGCATCGGGATCGCGACCATGGCAGATAAACCTGAACGACGACGCATCTCCGTCGGCGACCTGCGGTCGCAGCGCTGGTTCGCGCCGGACGACCTGCGGAGCTTCGGCCATCGCAGCCGCCTGCGGCAGATGGGCTACTCGGCCGAGGAGGCCGAGGGCCGCCCCGTCATCGCGATCCTCAACTCGTGGAGCGATCTCTCCCAGTGCCACACCCACTTTCCACAGCGGGTGCAGGAGGTGAAGCGGGGCGTGTGGCAGGCGGGCGGATTCCCGGTCGAGATCCCCGTGCTCGCCCTCTCCGAGATGTTCATGAAGCCGACGGCGATGCTCTATCGCAACCTGTTGGCCATGGAAACGGAGGAGGTGCTCCGCTCCCATCCGGTGGACGGCGCGGTGCTCATGGGAGGCTGCGACAAGACGGTGCCCGGGCTGATCATGGGCGCGATCTCGGCCGACCTGCCGGCGATCTTCATGCCCGCCGGCCCGATGCTCGCCGGCCGGCATCGTAACGAACGGCTCGGCAGCGGCACCGACGTCTGGAAATACTGGGCCGAGCGGCAGGCCGGCTGCATTGATGCGTGCGTCTGGCGCCAGCTCGAGGAGGGCATCGCCCGATCGGCCGGCACCTGCATGACAATGGGCACGGCCTCGACGATGGCCGCGATCGCCGAAACGCTCGGCATGACGCTTCCCGGCGCCGCCTCGATTCCCGCCGTCCACTCGGCCCACGCCCGGATGGCGTCCGCCTGCGGCCGGCGGATCGTGGAGATGGTGTGGGAGGATCTGCGGCCCTCGAAGATCCTCTCTCCCGCGGCCTTCGACAACGCGATCGTGGCCGACATGGCGCTCGCCGGCTCGACCAATGCCATCGTGCATCTCTTGGCGATGGCCGGGCGTGCCGGCGTCGCGCTGCCGCTGGACCGGTTCGACGAGATCTCGCGCACGACGCCCGTGATCGCGAACCTGCGGCCGGCGGGCGAATTCCTCATGGAGGATTTTCACGATGCCGGCGGCGTGCCCGCGCTGCTCTCCCGGCTGCGGCACCTGCTGTCGCTCGACTGCCCGACCGCGAGCGGGAAGACGCTCGGCGAGAACATCGCCGGGGCGGAGGTGATCGACGAGCGGGTGATCCTGCCGGTGGACAAGCCGCTCTCCCGCGCGGGGGGCACGTTCGTGCTCCGCGGCTCGCTCGCCCCCGACGGCTGCGTGATCAAGCCGACGGCCGCGGATCCGCGGCTGCTCAAGCACACCGGCCGCGCGGTCGTATTCGACTCCTACCCCGACATGAAGGCCCGGATCGACGACCCCGCCGAGGGCATCACCGCCGACGACGTCCTCGTGCTCCGCAATGCCGGGCCGCAGGGCGCGCCGGGCATGCCCGAGTGGGGCATGCTGCCGATTCCGAAGCCGCTGCTCGCGCAGGGCGTGCGCGACATGGTGCGGATCTCCGACGCGCGGATGAGCGGCACGAGCTATGGCACCTGCGTGCTGCACGTCGCACCCGAGGCGGCGCTGGGCGGCCCGCTGGCCGTGGTGCAGACGGGCGACCGGATCGCCCTCGACGTCGAGGCCAGACGGATCGACCTGCTCGTGGAGGAGGCTGAGATCGCCCGGCGGCTGGCGGCTTGGTCTCCGCCTCCGGCGCGGTTTTCCCGCGGCTACGGAAAGCTCTTCCTGGAGCAGACGACCCAGGCCGACCACGGCTGCGATTTCCGGTTTCTGGAGCGTGGCGGCCCCACGCCCGAGCCGGATATTTTCTGAACCCCGCCCGATCAACCCCTGCGGAGCCCGCCGCGCATGAACGCCTCCCCATCCATCAAGGCCCACTTCGAACGCTCGGTCTTGGCCGTGCCGCCGCTGGCTCGTTCTGCCGACGGCGGGATCGACAGGGCGGCCAACGCTAAAATCATCCGCCACATCGAGGCGGGCGGCGTGTCGATTCTTCTCTACGGCGGCAACGCCAACCTCTACCACCTGCCGCTTGATGAATACGAGCCGCTACTGACCATGATCGCGGAGACGGCGGGCCCGGCGACGCTCGTCGTGCCGTCGGCCGGGCCCACCTACGGGCTCTTGCTCGAGCATGCCAAGGTGATCCGGCGGCAGCGGTTTCAGACGGTTATGGTGCTGCCGCAGCAGGGGGTCACGACGAGCGCGGGAGTCGCGACGGGCGTGCGGAAGTTCGTCGAGGCGGCGGGCGTGCCCGCCCTGCTCTACATCAAGCACGACGGCTACATCGAGCCGGCCGACGTGGCCCGGCTTTGCGAAGACGGGCTCCTCAGCGCCATCAAATATGCGACTGTGCGCGACGACACGGCGATCGACCCGTATCTGCGGCAGCTCGTCAGCGTCGTCGATCCGAAGATGATCGTCAGCGGCATCGGGGAGCAGCCGGCGATCGTGCACCTCCGCGACTTCGGCCTGGCCGGGTTCACGACCGGCTGCGGCTGCCTGGCGCCCGCGCTCTCGCAGAAGCTTCTGGCCGCGATCCGCCGCAAAGACTGGGCCGACGCCGAGCGGATCCGGGCCATCTTTGAGCCGCTCGAAAACATCCGCAACGCGATCAATCCGATCCGCGTCCTCCACGAGGCGGTGGCCGGTGCCGGGATCGCCGCCACGGGCCCGATCCTGCCGCTCCTCGACCCGGTCGAGGAGAAGCATCGGCCGGCGATCGCCGCCGCGGCCCGGGCGTTGCTCGCCGCCCAAGCCTGACCGGCGGGCCGAGGGAGAGGGCGGTGCCGGAGCCCGCCGCGGTTGCCCACGTCGCCGCCAGCGCGGTTGCGAGCAGAACCGCCCGACTCCAGGGCCGATTCAAGGGATGGTTCATCGGATGGCTCATCGACACTCGCCGTCGTGATTGTGGATCAGCGGAACGCGACCCCCTTCGCGAACTCCGTCTTGATGGGGCCGTCTTCGGCTTTGGCCCACTTTCGCCCGCCGCCCTGCACGTTTTCGAAGACCACGCCCTCGATCGGGTGCTTGTCGTCGAAGCCCATCACCGCCGACGGGGGAATGTTTTGCGCTTCCACGCGAACGTTGCGGAACACGATGTCGCGAACGTGGCCCCGTTCGGGGCTGGGGTTGTAGGGCGACTGGATGATCGTGAGGTCGACCGGCGGCCCCGCCGAGTCCTCCACGCGAGTGTTTTCGTAGATCACGTCGCGCACGGTGGACTCATCGCCCACCTGGATGGTGAAGGCGGGCTTCGGCTCCGCGACGTGGATGAGATCGTTGTTGATGAAGCGGATCTTGCTGATCTCGGTGGCTCGCGGCTCGAAGCCGGCCGGCTTTCCCAGCTTCGTATTGAGACCACCTCCGGAGTAGGGAGTCGTTCCGAGCCAGTTCGGCAGCCAGTTTTGCGTGGAGATCTCGAGGCCGCTCCCATGTTCGCCGTTCCAGAGAACGCAATCCTTGACCGTCACGTTCTCCACGTTTCGCTGGCAGTCGAGCTGGGTGAAGTAGGTCACACCCCCGGCCTTCACCGCCACGCAGGCATCCTTGGTGCGGATGAAGCACTTTTCGACGGTCACGTCGTTGCTGCCCACCACGACCACGCCGTCGTCCCATTGATTGTCACTGACGATCTTCACCCCGCGGATGGTCACGCGATCAGAACGAAGGATCGGAACCGTCCAGTGCCTGGAGAGGGCGCCGCCGGGGCCGCGGGCAGCGCTTGGCCGCAAGATCGTGACGCCCTCCACGACGACGTCCTCGCTGCGCGCGATCTGGATGGCCCGCAGCCCACCTTCGAGAATGCCCCGGCCCCGAATCTTCACGTTCTTGGCCTCATCAATGGAGATCGACCCGCGGACCACCGCGCCCCGCTCGATGTACACCGTCTCGCCTGACGCGACGACGAGATTCCCGTCCTTGCTGACATCGTGCACCTTGCCGGCGGCGAAGAACTTCACGCCCGGCGCGCCAGGCTTGGGGGCGTCTTGGTCCGGCGGATCGGCGAACAGCAACAACGGCTCGTCGATGTCGCCGTCGATCTCCACGCTCAGGGAGGCGGGGGCGTCGAGCGGGAAACTGATCTTGTTGCCGGCGACCGTCGGGCGAATGCCGAGCGTCGTGGGCCGCACGGACACGCTTTGCACCGGCCTCGCGCACTCGATTTCGACCTTGCCCGGCTGCGCCAGGTCGAATCCGGAGATCAACGCGAGAGGAGTGAACATGGTGAAGCACTCGCGACCGTCGATGCGCACGTTCAAGACCGGCGACAACCGCTCGATCACCAGTCCGGTGAGCATCAGGCGATACGCCGGAAGATCCTTCCCGGCGAGTGACCGCGGCGCCAGCGGCGGTGGAACCTTCGCCTCCGGTTCGCCCAACTCGTCGCCGAGATCGGCATCATCTGCCGCCGGCCCAGCCTTGCCGGGCCCGGCCTGCAGGCTCAGCTTGTTGATGGCGTTTTGCCGCTGAGGAACGTCACCTTGCACGATCCAATCGGCGACGACCGCAACGGGGCCGGCCTTCTCCAGGACGAAATCGAACTGTACGGGAGACAGTTTTCCCTGTTGGGGAATCCAAGCCGCGGGATCGCAGACCCTCTGGTTTTCCCCGGCCGCCAAGCGCAGCGCAACGCCATCACCGATCGGCCCATCCTTCGCCGTGAGTGCGGCCAGCGCATGCAGTCGATAGCGGCCCGGAGACAGGGGAGTCGCCGTTTGGGAGCGGACAAGCTTGCCTTCATGGCCGAGCGTCAGGTCGGCCACGAGCGACTGTTTCGATGCGTCGGCCTTCTCGAGCGCCGCCCGAGCCGCAGTGGCGTCGGTCACCACGGCCACCGGGGTCTCGCTCGGGGCGGGAGCCGCATTCGCCGCAACCGCGGCCGCCCCTTCGGGCCGATAGGCGACGAGACCGACGACCACGGCGATGACGAACGGCCGCACGCCGGGAATCCAAACTGTCTTTCGCATTGCATGCCTCTTCTGGATATCGACTCCATGGAAATCGTTTGTGGAGCGTTGTAACCCGTCAGGGCGCTCCGGCCGCCGTGATCACGACCCGGCAGCCCGTGGCGGCAGAGGCGCCACCGTGTGCAGCATTGTTGCGGATCGCCGGATGGAAGTTACTGCCATAGTCGCCCCAGCAGCCGCCACGGACCACACGACGCTCATAACTTTCGGCTTTCGTCGGGCCTGTCGGGTCAGTCTCGGCATCACCCGAGCCATCAGACCGCGTAAACCAGTCCTGACAAAACTCCCACACATTGCCGTGCATGTCATACAGCCCCCAGGCGTTCGGCTTCTTCAGGCCGACGGGATGCGTGGTGCCGCCGCTGTTCTCAATGTACCATCCCAGTTCATCCAGATTGCCGGCCAGCCCGCCTTGCGTCCCCGCCCGGCAGGCGTATTCCCACTCGGCTTCCGTCGGTAGCCGCAGGCCGCCGCCGGCCTTCTGGCAGAAGGCCTGGCAGTCATTCCACGACACCATCTCCACCGGCGCCTCCGGACCCGCGTTGTGCTGGGCGATGACCAACTCGTATTTGGCGAGGATCTCGTCTTCCGTGAGCTTTCCCGAAAAGATCGACGGGTTATTGCCCATCACCTTTTCCCACTGCGCCTGCGTCACCTCGGTCTTGCCCATGTAGAACCCCTTGGTCAACGTCACCGGATGCCGTCTCATCACCCAGGGGTTGTACCGGGCCAATTCGTCTGTGCCGAGTTCCCCTTCAACCCACGGAGCGACGCCCATGAGAAAACTCCCCGCCGGGATATAGACCATCTCCATGCCGGTGGCCTCGTGGACGATCTCCTGCGCCCAGCCCGACTTCGTGTAGGGCTCCGCCTTCGCCCCGGCCGCCGCGCGGCAGCCCGACGGCACCCGCAGCTTGGGATCCGCGGGGCCGGCCACGGCGGCACTCGTCGTGACCTGCGGCCTAGGAGGATTCCCGGCCTTGGCCTCCTCGGCCTGCCCAAGGGGAGAGTTCACGGCCACAGCCACGCGGAACAAGTTCGGCCCCCCAGATCCGTGCCAACCATTGTGAAACGGCTTACGCTCGCCATCTTCACCTACTGCAAGGCTATCAAAGTAACTCCTGGGTTGATGATTGGCGCCGGGCCATTCCGGCATGCAAACCGGCCCGGCCGGGTCAACCGTGGGCGCGCCGAAGTAATTGTGGGTGAAATTGTCATGGATCCACTCCTTACCGCGACAATACTTGGGTTTGATGTCCTTCACGTGCGGGTAGATCAGAGGAATGGAGTATTCCCACTGCGCCTCGGTGGGCATCCATACCTTCATGCCGGTGTTGGCCGACACCTTCTGGCAGAACCATGCGGCTTGCAGCCACCCGAATGCCAGCGGGTCGTGGGCCGATACGTCGGACATATCTTGCTTGTAGCGATCGGCGAAATACCGTGCCCCCTTTTCCGCTTTCTGGGCGGCGGCCTCGCCCATGACCTGCCTGTACTGATCTAGCGTCACCGCTGAGACGCCCATGTAGAAGGGCTTGGTGATCGTCACCTCGCTCCGGGGGCTCCACATGAGCATATTCTGACAGCCCTCGTCGGCCTCCTTGATCACCACGCGGACCCCTTCGATGGTGGCGACCTGCTCAGGGTTGCAGCCCCTGATGTATTTCCCCGCGGGGATGAGCGTCAGCTTCATCGACACGCCGCCGCCGAGATCGAGCGTCGTCTCGACGTCTGCGATCCCGGCCCGCTTGGCGTAGTCGGCGACCGATTCCTTGCCGTTCCACAGCGGCCATTGCGGCGCCGCCGCCTGCCCCAAACCCGCCGCCAACACGACGGCCGACACTGCCAACCAGCTCGTTGCTCTGTTCATCGTCATGCTCCTTGTTACTCGAGGATCTTCGTGCCGCGGTCGTGCTCGCCGGAGTCGAGCAGTTCCTGCCCCTCGCGGAGCAGCTGGAAGGCGGCGTAGTTGCCCTCTTCGCCGCGGGTCTCGGCCGATGTGGGGTCGTCTTGCGACCCGGCGGCTGCCGCCGCGCCGCCACGGGAGCGGCGGGGCCGCTGGGCCTCGGCGGTTTGCGGCCAGGCGACGAGCATGCCCTGTACGAGCAGGGCAACGCCGCGTGCAAGGCAGGTCCCGCGGCTTCCGCCGGGGGCTTCTTGCGAGCCCGGGTTCGGGTTCATCGTGTCATTCCTCCGCATCGACGCCGCCTCCGATCGGGAGCCCCATCTTTTCGAGCCGCTGATGGGCCTGGCTCGATTCACCACTCTTGGGGTATTTCTTGAGCACGCCGCGGAGCGAGCGGACGTATTTCTCCTTGATGCCGGCGTCGCGATAGAGGTAGGCGACGGCGAGGCCCGCCGCGGGGGCGCTGTCCTTGAAGAAGTTTTCCACCTCGCGCAGCTGTCCCACGGCCGGCTCGAGCTTGCCGAGCTTGGCGAGACATTCGGCCGTCCAGAAGAGCGTCTGCGGCGGGTTTTCGGCCTGCTGGTAGGCCTTGATCGCCTCCTCGTATTTGCCCAACCACTGCAGCAGGTTGCCGCCGATCGAGTAGGCCTCCTTCGCCGTCTCAGGGATGTTCTGCAGGTCGGCGGCGAGCGCAAGGCCGTCGGGGATGTCGGCCTTGTCGCGGCAGAAGTTCGTGTAACGTCTCTTCTGTAAATCACCGGTAGGGGGCTGGCCGAGACCAGGGAGATGGCGACCAAGGCCTTCGACCACGTCCTGGAAAGATACGGTCCCAAGTACGAGGCTGCGTGCAGCTGTCTCTCCAAGGACCGGGACGTTTTCCTGGCCCTCTATTGAGGCTTGAAAAGACCATTCATGGCCTGCCGTCGCAACGCGACGGGGAATCGGCGTCGTGACCCGTGAATGTACTTTTCATCGGTCAATAAGACTTCCCGGCGGAGCACTGGGGTCGCCTAAGGACGACCAGCCCAATCGAGAGCACCTTCTCGATGATCCGCCTGCCGCATCGCCGAACGAAGGGCAGCGGCCCGAGGAAGGCCAGCCTCACCATGATGTTCAAGCTCGCTCAATCAGCCAGCCGACGCTCGCGGCGACTCAACGCGCATCACTAGATCGTTGTTGTTTTCCAAGGAAGAATCTTCATCGACGGAGTCCTGCAGAACGCCGCCTGATTCAGACCCTCAGAACACAACTCTTGACAATGGCTCATTTACAGAAAGAATTATTCACTCACTGATAGGCCGGGGATGGGCGCGGCAGTACCATGTTCGCGCGGTAGGCCTTGGAG
>JBILVW010000284.1:0-4252 GCA_044370205.1 Pirellulales bacterium
GCCACATCAAGGGGGCTGCGGCAGCAATCCTGGCCATCGCGCTCATGGCGTGGCACGGCGGCGGGATCGTCGTCGCCGACGAGGGCATGTGGCCCTTCAACGGGCTGCCGATGAAGCGGCTGGCGGAGCGACATGGCGTGGAGCTCACGCCTGAGTGGCTGCTGCGGCTCCAGCAGTCGTCGGTGCGGTTCAACTCGGGCGGCTCGGGCTCGTTCGTCTCGCCCGACGGCCTCGTGCTCACCAATCATCATGTCGGAGCCGACAGCCTCCAGAAGTTGAGCGACGCGACCCACGACTACTTCCGCGACGGTTTCGCCGCCGCCACCCGGGCCGAGGAACTGCGGTGCCCGGATCTCGAACTCAACGTGCTCGTGTCAATCGAGGACGTGACGGCCCGGGTGGAGGCGGCCGTTGCTTCCACGATGTCGGCCGCCGACGCGTTCGCCGCCCGCCGCAAGGTGATGGCCGAGATCGAGCAGGAGTCGCTCGCGGCCACCGGCCTACGGAGTGACGTGGTCACGCTCTACCAGGGCGGGGCCTACCATTTATACAGAGCCAAGAAATACACCGACGTGCGGCTCGTCTTCGCCCCCGAGCAGCAGATTGCGTTTTTCGGCGGCGATGCCGACAACTTCGAGTTTCCCCGTTTCAACCTCGATGTCTGTTTCTTTCGGGCCTATGAGGATGGGCATCCCGCCCGCGTGCCGCATCACCTGACATGGGCCGTGAAGCCCGTGGCCGTCGGCGACCTCGTCTTCGTGTCGGGCCATCCGGGCCACACGGATCGGGCTGTCACGCTGGCCGAGCTCGAGGCGATGCGGGATCGGCGGCTGCCGGCCGAGGTGCAGCAGCTCCAGCGGCTCGAGTCGCTGCTCAACGTTTATTCGGCTGAGGGGCCCGAGGAGGGACGGCAGGCGGCCGATGATCTCTTCGGAGTGCGCAACGGACGCAAGGCGCGGCAGGGTGTGCAGGCGGGTCTGCTCGATCCGGCGGTGTTCGCGAAGCGGAGGGCCGCGGAGGAGCGAGTCCGTGCCGTGGTCGATGCCGAACGCGGCAACGCGGCGTCCCCGTCTCAGTCTCCGTATCGAAGGATCGCCGACGCCCAGCGGGAGCTCGACGGCATCGCCGTGCGGCTCAGGCTGTTCGAGGGGGCGGCTGGATTCAACAGCCGCTTCTTCTCCCATGCCCGCACGATCCTGCGGTCGGCGGCCGAGCGGTCGAAGCCGAATGGTGAGCGGCTACGGGAATACCGCGACTCCAATCGCGAGTCGCTGGAGCTCGAGCTCTTCTCGGCGGAGCCGCTCTACGACACCTATGAAACGGTGAAGTTCGCCGACTCGCTCACGCACCTCGCCGCGACGCTCGGGGCCGACGAGCCGCTCGTGCAGCAGGTGCTCACCGGGCGGTCGCCGCGGGAGCGGGCTGCGGAGATCGTCCGTGGCACGGGCCTCGGCCGGCGGGCCCCGCAGGCTGCCGGCGAGCAGCCGGCCGACATGCGGCGGTCGCTGTATGACGGCGGACAGGCCGCGGTGGCCGCATCGTCCGATCCGATGCTCGCCCTCGCGAAGCTCGTGGACGACGAGTCGCGGCGGCTGCGGAAGATCGCCGAGGCCGCCCAGGAGGTGAAGCGGCAGGCCCATGCGGAGATCACCCGGGCGCGGTTCGCCCGTGAAGGGGCCGCGATGTATCCGGACGCCACGTTCACGCTGCGGCTCGCCTGGGGCGCCGTGCAGGGCTACGAGGAGGGGGGGCGGCGGATCGAACCGATCACCACCTATGCCGGGCTGTTCGCCCGGGCGGCGGAGAAACGCGACACGCCGCCGTTCGATCTACCGCCGCGGTGGCGGGCCGCCCGCGAGGCGCTGGAGCGGGATGCCGAGTTCATGGCGACGCCCTTCAACTTCGCCTCCACCGCCGACATCATCGGCGGCAACTCGGGCAGCCCGGTGGTGAACCGTGCCGGCGAACTCGTGGGGCTGATCTTCGACGGCAACATCCAGTCGCTCGTGCTCGGAATCGCCTATGACGACACGCAGGCCCGCGCCGTGTCGGTCGATGCGGCGGGCATCCTGGCGGCGCTCGAGCGGGTGTATCGGGCGGATTGGCTGCTCGCGGAACTGCGCGGCGACGCAGCCGCGGGAGGGCGGGCAGCCGGGGAGCGAGCCGAATGGCGGTCGCTCTTCGACGGTCAGCGGCTGGGCGGCTGGAAATCGACGTCGTTCGGGGGCGAAGGCGAGGTCGCCGTCGTCGATGGCGCGATCCGGATCGGCATGGGGGCCGACCTCAGCGGCATCACCTGGGGCGGCGAGTTTCCCGAGCAGTCATATGAGATCGCGCTCGAGGCCCGGCGGGTCGATGGCAACGATTTCTTCTGCGGGCTCACGTTCCCCGTCGGCGACGAGGCCTGCAGCCTGATCCTCGGCGGCTGGGGGGGCGCCGTGACCGGGCTCTCGAGCATCGACGGCCACGACGCGGCCGACAACGGCACGACCCAGGTGCGGGCCTACGAGGCGAACCGCTGGTACGAGGTCGTGGTGCGGGTGACGCCGGAGCGGATCGAGTGCTTCATCGACGGCGAGCCGCTCGTCGATCAGCCGCTCGCCGGCCACACGATCTCGATCCGCGCCGAAGTCGAGGCATCGCGGCCGCTCGGCATCTCCACGTACGCCACGACCGGCGAGCTCAGGAAGATTCGCTGGCGACCGCTCGCGTCCGCGGCCCCCCCCAACATCATCCTCGTCCTGGCCGACGACCTGGGGGTGAACGATCTGGGATGCTACGGCCGGAAGGAACACCGGACACCCCAGCTCGACGCGCTTGCGGCCCAGGGCATGCGGTTCACGTGCGGCTACACGGCCCAGCCGATCTGCTCGCCGTCGCGGGCCGCGCTCATGACCGGGAAGTGCCCCGCCCGGCTGCACCTCACCAATTTTCTGAACGGGCGGCCCGATGCCGCCTCGCAGCGGCTGTTGCAGCCGACGATCGAGGGCCAGTTGCCGCTCGAGGAGACGACGCTCGCCGAGTGGCTGCGCGGCGCGGGCTATGCCACGGGCATGTTCGGCAAGTGGCACCTGGGCGGCAAGGGCTTCGGGCCTGCCGAGCAGGGCTTCGACATCGTGATGATGCCCCCTCAGGACAGCCGCCCCGGCGAAGAGGACGGGGGCAAGAGCGAGTATGCGATCACGAAGGCCGCTACGGAGTTCATCACGGCCAATCGCGACCGGCCCTTCTTCTGCTACGTGCCGCACAACAACCCGCACATCCCGCTGGCAGCCAGACAGGCCCTCGTCGACACGTACGGCGACACGTTCCATCCCACCTACGCGGCCATGATCGAGACTCTCGACGACGCGGTGGGCCGGCTGGTGCGCACGATCGACGAGCTGGGCCTCGCCGACAACACGATCATCATCTTCACGAGCGACAACGGCGGCCTCCACGCGCCCGAGCCCGCCGGCATTCCGGCGACGCACAACACGCCGTATCGTGCGGGGAAAGGCTTCCTCTACGAAGGCGGGCTCCGTGAGCCGCTCATCGTGCGGTGGCCGGGCGTGATCCGGCCGGGCAGCACGACCGACACGCCGGTCGTGCTCACCGATCTCGTTCCCACGCTGCTCGAGGCCGCCGGGATCGACGTCGCCAAGACGGTCGGTCCGCTCGACGGCGTGAGCCTGATGGGGCTGTGCAAAGGAGGCAGCCTCGCGGCGCGTCCACTGTTCTGGCACTTCCCGAACTACACCAACCAGGGCGGCCGACCGGCCGGCGCGGTGCGGCAGGGCACCTGGAAGCTGGTGGAGCAGTTCGAGGATGGCGCGCTCGAACTCTACGACCTCGCGAACGACATCGGCGAATCCCGCAACGTGGCGGCCGTGCAGGGCGACCGCGCCCGGGCGATGCAACGCGAACTCGCGGCCTGGCGGCAGCGGGTGGGGGCCCAGATGGGCACCCCGAATCCCGGCTTCGATCCGGCGCTGCACAAGCAGCTCTACATCGACCACGATCCTTCCCGGATCACGGCCGGCGCGACGGCCGCCGCCCTCGACCCGACGTGGGCGGCGTGGCGCAAGCAGATGGAAGCCGTCGTGGCCGGCAGCACGCCGCCGGTGACGCCGGCCTCGGGCGACGTGCGGCTCCATGCCAAGGATGCGATCGTTCACGGGAACAGATTGCGGTACGAGCCTGCGTCGAACAAGAACGTGCTCGGGTGCTGGACAGACGCCGCCGACTGGGCCGAGTGGAAGTTCGCCGCGCC
>JBILVW010000285.1:0-4242 GCA_044370205.1 Pirellulales bacterium
CGTGTTTGCCAGCCACTATGCGCGGCCCAAGGCGCCGTGGGACATCGGCCGGCCGCAGGCACCCTTCGTGGCCGCGGCCGGCGCGATCGGGCCGCGGGTGCTCGACATCGGCTGCGGCACCGGCGACCTCGCGATCTGGCTCGCCGAGCATGGGCGGGCCGTGACCGGCATCGACTATCTGGAGCAGCCGCTCGCGCTGGCCCGGGCCAAGGCGGCCGACCGCAGCGTGGCGGTGAACTTTCTGCAGATCGATGCGCTCGCCGCCGGCGAGATCCCCGAGCGATTCGACGCCGTCACCGACTGCGGGCTTTTCCACACCTTCGACGACGCGGGCCGGGCCGCGTATGTCCGCGGACTCGCGCGGCTGCTCGAGCCCGGCAGCCGCGTGTTTCTCCTCTGCATGTCCACGTCCGAGCCGGGCATGCAGGGACCGCGGCGGGTCTCCGAAGCCGAGCTGCGGGCCGCCTTCCGCGACGGCTGGGAAGTGGAGTCGCTCGCGCCCGCGCGGTTCGAGGTGGTGCCGGGCATTCCTGGCGCCGAGTTCTCGCCCGGCGGAGCCCACGCCTGGTTCGCCGTGATCCGGCGCACGGCCTCGGCGACGGGCGTGTAGCGAGCGGCGCTAGAGCGCGGCCGCGATGAGCATCGTGGCGGCGTGGATGTCGACGATCGATTCGAGATCGGTGCAGTAGCCGCCGCCGCAGACGATCGCGACGGGCGTGCCCGCGGTGCGGGCGGCGGCGAACACGAGCCGATCGCGTTCGGCGAGACCGGCCTTCGTCACCGCCAGCCGGCCGAGCCGATCGTCGGCGTAGGGGTCGGCGCCGGCGATGTAGAGCACCAGGTCGGGGCGGCTGCGGGTGAAGGATTCAGCGACCGCGGCGGCGAGCTTCGTCAGGTATTCGTCGTCGCCCGTGCCGTCCTCGAGGCCCACGTCGAGGGAACTTGGAAACTTCCGCAGCGGAAAGTTGCGGGCTCCGTGGATCGACATCGTGAACACGCTGTCGTCGCGGGCGAAGATCTCGGCCGTGCCGTTCCCCTGATGCACGTCGCAGTCGAGGATCAGTACCCGGGTCGCCGCCCCGCGGGCCTGCATCTCCCGCGCGGCCACGGCCGTGTCGTTGAACACGCAGTAGCCCTCGCCCCAGTTCGTGCCCGCGTGATGCGTGCCCCCCGCCAGGCTGGCGGCCACGCCATCGGCCAGAGCGGCGGCGGCCGCATCGATCGCGGCGCCGGTGCTCCGCAGCGACCGCTCCACGAGGGCGGGGCTCCACGGAAAGCCGATGCGCCGCACCTCGTCGGGTGAGAGCCGTCCGGAGAGCACGCGTCCCACATAGCCGCGGTCGTGCACCCGGAGGAGCTCGTCGTCGGTGGCCGCATGGGGCTCCACGAACTCGAGCGCCGCGCCGGCGGCGGCATGCGCCTCCAGCCGCCGCCGCAGCAGCTGATATTTGGCCGCGGGGAACCGGTGCCCCTCGGGGAGCGGAAGCGGATATCGGTCGGAGGGGAAGAGACGCATCGGCGGCGGTGCCCACGAGGCGACAACCACGTCCCGATCGCGGAACTACAGGGCCCGCCGGTGCTTTTTCTTCGGCTTGCGGGCCATGGTCGCTGTGGCAGGGCCGGCGGCGGGTTTGGCGGCAGATGTGGCAGCGCGGCGGGAGTCCCGTGGATGACGGGCTTGATGACGAGATTCGCCCTGTCGCCGGCCGCCCTGCGGACGACCCGATCGCCGCCCGCGCGGCTGCCCGGAACGACTGCCTTCGGCCTGCGGCTCCTGAATCGGACCTGTCGGCGGGGCGTTTCGCTGCGGAATCGACATCCGCAGCAGACGCTCGATCGCCACCAGTCGCGACCGCTCTTCGGGATCGCAGAAGCTCACGGCGGCGCCCGTCTGGCCGGCGCGGCCCGTGCGGCCGATGCGATGCACGTAGGTCTCGGGCTCGTGGGGCAGTTCGAAATTCACGACGTGCGACACGTGATCGACGTCGATCCCGCGGGCCGCGATGTCGGTCGCGATCAGCACCGGCGGCCGCGGTGACTTGAACGCCGCCAGGGCCCGCTCCCGCTGGTTCTGCGACTTGTTGCCGTGGATGGCCGCGGCCGAGATACCAGCCTTGTCGAGGTCGCGGTGGAGCTTGTCGGCGCCGTGCTTCGTGCGAGTGAACACGATCACGCGGCCCATCCCCTCTTCCCGCAGCAGCTGAATGAGCTTGGCCCGCTTCTCGCTCTTCGGCAGGAAGAAGACCGACTGGCTCACGGTCTCGGCCGGCGTGGCTTGCGGCGTGGTCTTCACCTCGAGCGGATCCCGGAGCATCGAGTCGGCCAGCTGCCGCACCTCGGCCGGCAAGGTCGCCGAGAAGAAGAGCGTCTGCCGATCGGCGGGCAGCATGGCCACGATCCGCTTCATGTCGTGGATGAAGCCCATGTCGAGCATGCGGTCGGCCTCGTCGAGCACGAGGAACTCCACCGCGCGGATGTCGACGAGCCGCTGCCCCACGAGGTCGAGCAGCCGGCCCGGCGTGGCGATGACGACATCGATGCCGCGAGCCACCGCCGTCACCTGCGGCCGCTGGCTGACGCCGCCGTAGATCACCGCGGCCTTGAGGCCTGCATGGCGGCCGTAGGCCTTGAAGCTGTCGTGGATCTGTCCGGCGAGCTCGCGGGTTGGGGCGAGCACGAGCGTGCGGCAGCGGCGCGGGGCCGGCGTGCGGCGGTCGGCCAGCATCCGCTCGATCAGCGGGAGGGCGAAGGCGGCGGTCTTGCCGGTGCCCGTCTGGGCGCAGCCGAAGAGGTCGCGGCCGGCGAGCACGTGCGGAATCGCCTTCGCCTGGATGGGCGTGGGCACCGTGTATCCCTCGTTCACGAGGGCACGGAGAAGCGGGGCAGAGAGCCCCAGAGAGTCAAAAGTGGTCATTCATTCACGGAGGGATGCTGAACGGTACCATGCGATCGCCGCCGATGCAAAGGCTGGGCGCTACGTTCGTCGGGCGTATCGTATCCACAGGTGTATCTCAGGTCCCAAGGAGTGTGTCATGTCCGCCCTTGCCGTCGGCGACGTCGCGCCGCCGTTCACCGCCGTGCTCCAGGACGGCAGCACCTTCGACTCCGCCAGCGTGATCGGGAAGAAGGCGGTGGTGCTCTTCTTCTATCCCAAGGATCACACGCCGGTCTGCACGAAGGAGGCCTGCGCGTTTCGGGACTCCTACGAGGCGTTCGCTGCAGCGGGGGCCGAGGTGATCGGCGTGAGCAGCGACTCTCCGGCGAGTCATCGCTCGTTCGCAGAGAAGCACCGCCTCCCGTTTCCGATCATCAGCGACCACGAGCGGAAGCTGCGAAAACTCTTCGGCGTACCGAACCCGCTGGGCGTGATCCCGGGCCGGGTGACCTACGTGATCGACCGGCAGGGCGTGATCCGGCTCGTGTTCAGCGCCCTCTTCGCCTCGCACGACCACGTCCACAAGGCGCTCGCGGCCGTGCAGCAGGCTGGCCACGGATCATGAAGCCGACGCGGCTGCTCGAACGGGCCACCACGCCCGACGGTGTCGCGGTCACGCTCCACGAGCACGACGGCGTGCTCTCGATCCGCGTGGGGGGCATCGAGCTGATGTCGATGCGGCAGCACCATTCGGAGGAGCGGCTGGCCCAGCTGGCCTGTGAAGGTCTGCGCGACCGGCGACGGGCGACGGTGTTGATCGGCGGTCTCGGGCTCGGCTTCACGCTCCGCGAAACGCTCTCGCAGCTCGGCCCCGATGCGACGGTCGTGGTGGCGGAGCTGCTGCCGGCCGTGATCGAGTGGAACCGGAATCCGGCCTACGGACTGGCGGCCGACGTGCTCGACGACCCGCGGGTGGAGCTCATCGAAGCCGACGTGGCCGACGTGCTCGGCGAGAGCGGGGGGCGTTTCGACGCGATCATGCTCGACGTCGACAACGGCGCCAGCGGCCTGACGGCGGCCGCGAACGACGAGCTTTATGTGGCGAGGGGCCTGGGGGCGGCGCGGGCCGCGCTCAAGCCCCGCGGCCGGCTGGCCGTGTGGTCGGCCGTCGATGATCCGCGGTTCGCGCGGCGCATGGAGGAGGCGGGCTTCGACGTGGAAGTGGTGAAGGCCCGCACGCATCCCACCGCCAACAGCTGGAACGCGATCTTCGTGGGGACGCGGTAGGGCGGCGTTGGGCGGATATAGAAGCCCCGCGTGGAAACGCGGGGGTGGGCGCTCAATCTCGATGGGCGTGAGCTGGCGGG
>JBILVW010000286.1:0-4216 GCA_044370205.1 Pirellulales bacterium
CGGTAGGGGGTTGACTGAGTCGAGCGTAGCGAGACAAGGTCAGCCCCCTACCGGCCGCCGATTTGAAAAGGCGGGTCATCGAGGCTTTCTTGGAAGTGCTTCACTCCCCCAAGGGGGAACCTGCGATGACCCACCAAGAAGATAGTGCTGTCCTTGAAGCCGTCACGGCGATCTTGATCGAGCATGGCCCTGCGGCCATGGCCTCTGCCTACGCCATCCTCATGAACTGTGCCATGCAGATCGAGCGCGAGCAGACTCTCAAGGCCGAGTCTCATCAGAGAACGGCCGACCGTCAAGGCTACGCCAACGGATTCAAGCCGAAGGCCAGTTCCACACCGCACCGATGCCGGTGCTCGTGCACGGGGGCAGGCTCTGGCGGGCTGTCGAGGATGCCAGCGGCGGCAAGGAGTGGGGCAAGCGATACATGGCGATGATGGCGTCGGTGCCGGAGGACGCCGACCTGCTCGACCGCGGCAGTTGGACGTTTTCCAACGCGATTCCCCGCGATCCATCCTGGCTCGACGGAAGCTTCACCGGCTGGCTCGAAGGCAACGCCGTGGCCACCGCGGATGGCCGCGTGCTCGACATCCTCCGCGTGGCGGCCGGGCCGATCGAAAAGGCTGCGATCGTCTCGATCAGCGCCGACGGCACGGCGGCCTCGTTCGACCCGGCGAGCGGCTTCATCGACCTGCCCGGGACGGCGACGAAGTTCACGATCCGTCGGGATCCTCGTACTGAATCACCCGGGGAGCAGCCGGTATGGTGGACGTTGTCGAATGCCGTGCCTCCGGCGGCCGTGGTCGAGAAGGACCGGTCGCGGATCCGCAACACCCTCTGTCTCCTCAGGTCGGAGGATCTCCGCGCCTGGGAAGTCATGTCGGTCGTCCTGCACCACGCCGACCGGATGCGGCACGGCTTCCAGTATGTCGACTGGCTCTTCGACGGCGACGACCTCGTCGCGGTGAGCCGCACGGCATGCGACGATGCCGAAGGTGGTGCCCGCGGATTCCACGATGCGAACTACCTCACGTTTCATCGCGTGCAGGATTTTCGCGTGCGGTCTATGGCCGACTCCTGCGTCGATCCAAAGAGCCTGGGCTGGTGATCGGGCCGCGAATCGTCGCCACGCCTCACGGCCGCTGCGGCACCGCGCGCCCTGACTTCCCGCAGTGAAAGCAGACGTCCGCCGGCAACCCTTGATAGAATGAGGCATGCGGCGGATGACCGACACCCGCCGGAGCCGCCCGCAGCCTGAGGTCGAATCGCCATGTTGAGCCAGGAAACCCTCGAACAGTATCGCCGCATGACCGTTGGTGAGCGTCTCGATCTGACCTTCGAGATGATGCGGGACAACACTCCCTATCTGCTGCAGGGATCGGAGGATGTCGTGGCCCGCCGCTTCCTCCTCATTGAGCGGGAAAACGATCTTCGAAACGACCGCATCCTGGCCGCCCTCTCCCGGCTGCGAAGGTGCTCTCCACGGGGAGTGGCGTGAAAGATCTCACCGACGTCATCCACGAACTGGTCGCGTTGTTCGACCGGATGTCGTTGCCCTACGCCATCATGGGAGGCATCGCCGTGCGGGCGTACGGGCTGCCCCGCCCGACTTACGACGTCGACTTCACGCTGGCTGTTCCCCGCGCTGAACTCCGTGGGCTGTTTACGGCGGTGGAGGAACTGGGCTACTCCATTCCGACCGCCCATGAAGGTGGCTGGGTCGATCAGGTGGGCGGCATGCCGCTGGTGAAAATCCGGTTGTACCTCGAGGGCAAGGGTATCGATGCCGACGTATTTCTGGCGGAAACCGCTTTTCAGCAGGAGGTCATCGCCCGACGCGTGACGTGCACGGTCGAACGACAGCCCGTCAGCCTCGTCACGGCCGAGGATCTCATTCTGTTCAAACTGATCGCGAGCCGCCCGCGCGACCTGATCGATGTGCAGGATGTCCTCTTCACGCAGGGCGACCTCGACGAGGCCTACATGCGGCGGTGGGCACGGGAACTTGGCGTCGCGGAGAAGCTCGAGGAAGTGCTGTCGCAACGGTCGTAGAGACATGTCACGGCAGGGATAGGCACCGATGCCCGAGCGACAAGTCACCTCGGCCGCCCAAGGCCACATGCTCACCAACTCAGGCGTCTGGTCGCCCGACTCGTGGTGGATCGTCTACGACACGCGGTCGAGTCCCGACGGCTCCGTCTTCGACGGCACGCGGATCGAGCGGGTGGACGTCGAGTCCGGGCGGATCAAAGTCCTCTACGAATCGCGAGACGGGGCGTGCTGCGGCGTCGTGACGGCGAGCTCCGTGGACGACCGGGCGATCTTCATTCTCGGGCCCGAGCACCCGACTCCCGACTGGCAGTATGGTCCGGCCCGCCGACAGGGCGTGTTCGTGCGGGCGTCGCAGCCCGGCGTGATCGAGCCGCTCGATGCCCGCGACCTCGTGCCGCCCTTCACTGCCGGCGCGCTCCGCGGTGGCAGCCATGTGCATACCTTCAGCCCCGACGGTCGGCTTGTGAGCTTTACCTACGAGGATGCCGTATTGGATGCGCCACCCGCCGCTGGCGTGGACTCGGATGGGCCGCGCGAGAAGAACCTCCGGGGCATCGGCGTGAGTCTGTGTGGTCATCCGGTGCAGGTGCCACGTTCGCACCCGCGGAACCACGACGGCACGGCGTTCACCGTGCTCGTGACACGGCTCAGCGACGAGCCGACGCCCGGCAGCGACGAAATCTGCAAGGCTTTCGAGGAGGCGTGGGTCGGCACGGACGGCTACCTGCGGCCTGACGGCACACGGCAGCGGTACGCGATCGCGTTTCAAGGACACGTGGTCGTGCACGACGCCGCGTGCGGCGGGCTGCGGACGATCAGCGAGGTCTTCATCTGTGACCTGCCGGAGGATCCGGCGGCGCTGACAGAGGCGGGTGAACTGCCCCTCGAGGGTACGACCGCGTGCCGGCCGTCGCCACCCCGCGGCGTGACCCAGCGGCGGCTCACGTTCACCGCGACTTGCAGCCATCCGGGTATCGACGGCCCGCGGCACTGGCTGCGGTCGAGCCCCGACGGATCGCGGATCGCATTCCTCATGCGCGACGATGTCGGCGAGCCAAGGCGCCGTCGGGGCTCACCAGCGGCCAATACGATCCTGGATGCGATCCTCGATGTGCGCTTGGATGTGAGCCTGGATGCCATGGATACAGACCGTGCCTCGACTCCCGTGCGGCGGCCGAAAGACAACGCGAGCGGCGCGAGGCATCGGGCGATGCCCTTCCGGCGAAAAAACATAGTTCGAATTCGTCACACCGTCTACGATTGGTATACGAAAACTTCGTGAGGCCGGCCGAGGCCTCAACGTCGAAGAACGCCCCGCCCCGTTCCCTCAATTCATCACCATGACCAGCAGCGCCAACAGGGCCAATGGCGTCGCGGCGACGGCCGCTCGTCAGCACCCCGATGCCGACGGTCAGGGGCGGGCCCAGCGGACGTTCGTGGCCGCGGCCAGGCGGGCGAGCGTCGCGGCAGCCGCGGCCGGCGGTTCCGAGTCGAGCGCCCAGATGATGTCGAGCGTGCGGCCGGCCGCCGCGCGGCAGTGCCGCCGCGATTCGAGCGCTGCCGCGAACTGCGCGAGCACGTCACCCGCGGCCGTGGCGCCCGTGATGACGGTGGATCCGCGACCGAACCATGCCGACTCGAACGCGAGCTCTGCGAGCGACGGATCAGCCGCCACGTCCGTCGCCGAAAACGCACGCACCGGCGTCGACAATTGAAACCGCGGCAGTGACACCCGCGGCAGTGAAATCTGCGGCAATGAAAGCCGTGGCAGCTCTGACCGGCCCGCGAGCGGATCATTGGTCGCGAACAGGACGAACGACTCCCCTCTCCGCACGAGCGACTCGAGCCATGCAGGCAGCGCTTCGAATCCCCCCGGCGGGAGCGACACCACATGTTCCTTGCCGCAGAGGCCGTCGACGGGCGTGCCCGTCAAAGGCAGGGGCCAGACGGGATCGAACGTGCTACTGAATCGGCGGACGTATTCCATGCCGATGAGGCCGAGCGCGACGGCAAGCGCTGTCCATGCCAAGCCCCGGTTGCCGCGATCGAAACGGTCGGCGACCATGAGCTGCGATTCAGGCAGTTTCTGCACGTCCCGCTGGGGCTCTGCAACGGCCGCGGCCAGATCGGCGCCGCCCGCGTTCGTCGCCTCCGCGTCGCGGCTCGG
>JBILVW010000287.1:0-4207 GCA_044370205.1 Pirellulales bacterium
TCGGCGGCTTGCGTTTCTTCGAGCCGCAGCCCGCGATGGGAAACAGTCCGACGAGCACCGCAAGGAGCGTTACGGCCACGACGGCCGGCGATCGGAAACACATCGTTCGAATCTCCTCGGGGGCCGTAACAGCCCGGTTGAACTCACCTAGAACTTGAGCCGTGCCCGCAGCAGGCGGGCATGGGCCTCCGCCATCAGGTCGTCCTCCGCCGACTCGTCGTCGGCCTCGTACGTGGCCGAGAATCGGAGGTAGGCGCCGCAGTCGTCCCAGGGCACGGTCGAGATCGACAGCTCGTGGATCAGGAACTGGCTGGCATCCTGCGCCGTGGCGAAGCTCCGGTCGCCGGCTCCCTTCGGCGACCGCGCATAGAGGAAGTAAGTGCCTCCGGGCATCTCGCAGTCGAAGCCCACGGCCCGGAGCACGCCCACGAGTTTCTCGAGCCGCCGGCGGTATTTCTCCCGCACCTGCTTCGGAATCTCCGCATCGGCCAGCGCCGCGGCGCCGGCCTTCTGGATCGCCATGAATTGGCCGGAGTCGCAGTTGTCCTTCACGTCTGCGAAGGCCCGCACGATCTTTTCATGGCCGCACACCCAGCCCAGCCGCCAGCCGATCATGTGGAAGCCCTTCGACATCGAGTGCACCTCCACGCCCACCTCCTTCGCCCCATCCACCGAGAGGAACGAAAGCGGCTCGTCGTCGTAGGAGAGCATGATGTGGGCCGCATCCTGCACCACGATGATGCGGTGTTTGTGGGCGAACTCGACCACCCGCTCGTAGAAGCCGCGGGTGGCCGTCTTGCCGGTCGGGCTGTTGGGGTAACAGAGCACAAGCATTTTCGCCCGCTCGAGCACGTCGGCCGGGATGCCGTCGAGATCGGGGAAAAAGTCATGCTCCGGGACGAGCGGCAGCCGGTGCACCATGCCGCCGAACCACCGCGTGGCCGTGCCCGCCACGGGATAGCCTGGCACCGTCATGAGGGTGACGTCACCGGGATTGATGAAGGCGGCGGGCAGCATGGCATAGGCCGTCTTCGAGCCGATGCAGTGGTTGACCTCCTTCTCGGCGTCGAGCACGACACCGAACTCCCGCTTCATGAAGGCGGCCACAGCGTCCTTGTAGGCCGCGATACCGTTGTCGGCGTAGCCACGGTTCTCGGGGCGGTCGATTTCCCGTCGCATCACGGCCCGCACGCTCTCGGGGGCCATCTCGTCGTTCTCGCCGATCCCGAAGTCGAGCATCCGCCGCTCAGGGTGGTCGGCGATGGCCTGCCGCTTCGCCCGCTTGATCAACTCGAACTTGTAGATCTCGTTGCCCTTGCCGTAGTTCGCGCCGCCGATCCGCTCGGCGAACAGATCCTGGAACCAGGGGTCGTGCTGGGGGGCGTGGGCGGACGTATCGGCGGCGGAAGAGGTGGTGGCCATGGGTTCGTCGGGATGGAGAGAGCGGGCAGCCTGAGGGAAACGGCCCCGCGCCCGCACGGCGAGATGGCCCCCTCAGGTGGGGTGCGTCGCGGCCGGAGTGGCCGCGGTGTCCGGGGGGCAGACTAGCGGTTTTCTTCGGCAGAATTCAACCATTTGCTTCCGGTCGGGGCCGAGGGTGGAGTTTCTTTGAAAGGAACTCCGCCATGCCCCGCCCATCTCGCCAGCCCGCCGTGTTCGGCCCGTTCGACGGCGACTTCGACCCGTTCGAAGACGAGGAGGAATTCGGCGTGCTCATCGTCTTCGGCCGGATGGCCGAATGACGCCTCATGCCGCAGGCTGTTTTTGACCTGCGGCTGGCACCGGCGGCCTGCGACGCCGCCACTGATACAAGCCGGCGATCCCGAGGCCGCTCATGGCCAGGATCGAAACCGACGGCTCCGGCACGGCGTACACCGCCGAGGTGAACACGATCTGGGTGCCGATCGGATTCGGCACCCCGGTGCCGAACGTGTTCGACACGTTGAACTCGAGCGTATTGAGGCCCTGAACGAACCCGCTGGAAATCGTGAAGTCGTTCTGCGTGAAGCTGTACTGGAACTTGCCCGGAAAGATCGTGTTGCCGTTGAGCACGATGAAGTTCGTGATCTGGGTCACGTCCGGCGAATTGTCGTCGTAATCAGGCACCTGGCCGCCGAAGTTGTCGGCAGCCCAGAGGCCGGTGATCTGGGCCGAAGTGAATGCCTCGGGGATCGTGAAGGTGGTCCGAAACGTGTAAAGCCCCAGGTTGGCGTTGACGTCCTGGCCCTCGAATTCCCCCGGCAGCAGAATCGCCTTGTCGGGCACGATCCAGGTGGACGTGCCGGTGTTCGCGGTGTCATTCGTCCAGATCGCGATCCAGTCGGAACGAGTACCGCCGTTATAGAAGTTGGAAACGGTTCCGGTGATCGTGGTGGTGCCGCTCAGCGCGGCTTCGACGGGGCTGGCCACGATCGTCCAGTGCGAATCGATCTCGTTCTGCGAGAGCGCCGTGCCGGAGCCGCTGACGCCGGTATTGAACAGGTTCTGGATGAGGCCGGCCTGGGTGGCGGCACCGGAAAGCGAGAGGGCGCCAGCCGCGAATGCGGCGGCGAGCATCTTGAAGTTCATGAGTGTGCTCCGTGCAGCGGAAGAGTTGTTCGCAATGAAAAAAATGGATTGGATGCCCCCCGGCGGCGTCGGGAGGCTGACCAAAATGCTGATACCGGCCTCACCATTTTGGTGAGACCGGCGGGGTCGGGATTTCGGTTTGGGGCTGCACTGCCGCCCACCCGGCGGCGTGAGGGCCCTGTTTTCGACGTGGTTCCTGTGGTTTTTGTGGCCGGATGGCCGCCGGTTCGTAGCCCGTGAGGCGATCGCGTCTCGACTGGAAGAGTTAAATTGCAAACCCCGTGCCAATCCCGTCTTCGGCCGCACCCGCCGGGGCGAGCGGAGCGGCCCGGCTTGTCGCCTCCGCCTGCCTGCCGGTATTGATCGGCTCATGCACGACCGCACGTCTCTCCTCCTCCAGGGCCTGTCTCGCGACGCGCGGATCGTCGAGATCGGCCCCAGTTACGGCCCCGTGGCACCGAAGGCCGGCGGCTGGCAGACGACCGTCGTCGATCACGCCAGCCGTGAGTCACTCGTCGCCAAGTACGCCGGCGACCCGTCGGTCGACACGACGCGGATCGAGGAGGTCGACCTGATCTGGACGGGCGGCCCGCTGCACGATTCGTTTCCGCCGACGAGCCACGGCAGCTATGCGGCCCTGATCGCGAGCCACGTGCTCGAGCACATCCCCGACCCGATCGGATTCCTCAAGAGTGCGGAAGAGCTGCTCCACGGGCAGGGTGGAACGCTCCGCCTCGCCCTTCCGGACCGGCGGCTGTGTTTCGATGTCTTCCGGCCGACCGCGACCACCGGCCGCGTGCTCGCAGCCCATCGGCAGGACACGGGCCGTCATGGCTACGCCGACCTGTTCGACCACGTGGCCTACCTCGCGAGGCTCGACGGCCGGGCCGCGTGGACGAGCGAGCCGCTCGCTGGTCTCACTCTCGACCACACGCTCGAGCAGGCGCAGCGGCATGCGGAGCACGGATCGGCCACGGGCGGCCCCTACGTCGACTGCCATGCTTGGCAGTTCACGCCGGCCAGCTTCGAACTGCTCGTCCTGGAGCTCGCGGCCCTCGGGATCATCGACTGGCGGATCGATTGGATCGAGCCGCAGCCCTACACGGAGTTTCTCGTTTCGCTGTCACGGCCGCGGCTCGGCTTCGACTCGCCGGACCACCTGCAGCACATGCGATGCACCCTGCTCAAGCGAACAATCCTCGAGATGCGAGACGTCGCCGACCGGCTGCTCGCATCCGGTTGAACCGGCCCGATTCCCTGGCGGAGCGGGCCCGGCCCGAGCTGATCATGCACCAACGCCTCCCGTCCAATCTGAATCGCGAGGCCGCGATCCGCTCGCTGTTCGACGTAACCGGCCGTGGTCTCGAGATCGGGCCGAGCTACAACCCGATCGTGCCGAAGGCGGGTGGGCATCGCGTCGAGATCGTCGATCACCTCGACACCGCCGCGCTCCGCCGGAAATATGCGAGCGAGCCGAACGTCGATGCCTCCCGCATCGAGGAGGTGGATCACGTCTGGAGCGGCGAGCCCCTGTCGGAGCTGGTCGGCACGGACACGTACGACTACGTCGTGGCATCGCACGTCATCGAGCACACCCCCGACATGCTCGGCTTCCTCCGGGAATGCGAAGCGGTGCTCC
>JBILVW010000028.1:0-14575 GCA_044370205.1 Pirellulales bacterium
GCGCCCCCGCCCGCCCCCCGCCCGGGGGGGGGGCCCGGGCCCCCCCCGAGCCTCCCATCCAAGCCCCCATGCGCAAGCAGGGGGATCCGGGCTTTGATACAAGCCCCCATGCGCAAGCAGGGGGATCCGGGCTTTGATACAAGCCCCCATGCGCAAGCAGGGGGATCAATGCGGCCGCAAGGAAAACACGGGCGGCGGGCGTGAGGCGACGCTGATCATCCCCCGGCTTGCGTCTGGGGGCTTGTATTGGCATCCACGCGCATCCAAGCCCCCATGCGCAAGCAGGGGGATCCGGCCTACGGCGGCCTCAGTTCGCGCTGGCCTTGGGGCCGCCGTTTTCGAAGTGCTGCCGGAGATAGCGGGCCCGCTCGATGTTGCGGTCCTTCGTGTCGAGCTCGAGGCCGCGGAGCTTCTGGAGGTGGGCCGGCTGGGTGCGGACGAGCAGCACGTTGATCGCCGAGATGTCGACGTCGCCGATCAGGCCGAGCAGCACGCCCATCCGCACGCGGGAGAGGAGCTGCATCGTCTCCTCGGCGGTGATCGTCTGAGCCGTTCGCAGGATGCCGTAGGCCCGGCTCACCTGGTCGTGCACGTTTTGCTGCGTCTCGCGGATGAGGAACTCGCGGGCCCGCCGCTCGTAGTCGATCAGCACGGGCACGACGTCGCCCACCTGCTCGAGGAGTTCCTCCTCCGTCTTGCCGAGCGTGGTCTGGTTGGAGATCTGGTAGAAGTCGCCCATCGCCTGCGAGCCCTCGCCGTACAGGCCGCGGACCGCCAGCGAGATCTTGTGCAGGCTGCGAAACACCTTGTCGATCTGCCGCGTGATCACCAGGGCCGGCAGGTGGAGCATCACGCTCACGCGGATGCCGGTGCCGACGTTCGTCGGGCAGGCCGTGAGGTAGCCCCAGCGGGGATGGAAGGCGTAGGGCACGGCCTTCTCGATCTGGTCGTCGACGACGCGGATCTGGTCCCACACGCCCCGCAGGTCGAGGCCGCTGTGCATGCACTGGATCCGCAGGTGATCCTCCTCGTTGATCATCAGGCTCACCTGCTCGTGGCCGTCGATCGCCACGCTCCGGGCACCCTGCGACTCCGCCAATTCGCGGCTGATGAGCTGCCGCTCGACGAGGAACTGACGGTCGATCTCCTCGAGATGGCCCACGTCGATGTATTGGAGATCCTTGCCGGCGGGCACCATCGCGATCCGCTCCCGGAGGAACTTCTCGATCTCCGTGCGATCCTGCTCCGAGGCCCGGCTCACGAACGGATACTGGGCCACGTTGCGGGCGAGCCGCACGCGGCTGCTCATCACGATGTCGGACTCCGGCCCCGTGCCACGGAGCCACTCGCCGATGTTTTGGGAAAGCGTGTCGAGATTCATCTGCGGATTCGAATCCATGAGGGGTGGGGCAGCGGCCTGGCAGCCGTGCGTCGCGTGGTCATGTGGTCGGCCGGTCGAGCCACCGCTGCTCGGTCTGGCGAATCTGGTCGCGGAGCTCCTTCGCTCGCTCGTAATCCTCGCACTCGATCGCCTCCTTCATGTCGGTGCGCATGCCGATCACGGCCGTGAGCTCGTCGGTGCCCTCCGGCAGCGGCTCGCCTTCGGCGACGGCGGGCCGCGACGGCCGCCGGCCGATGTGCTGCGTGGCGCCGTGGATGTTGGCGATCAAGGGCTCGAGCTCCTTCTCGAAGTGGACGTAGTCGTGGGGGCAGCCGAGCCGGCCCTGGTTGCGGAACTCGAAGAACGTGATGCCGCACATGTCGCAGGACTTCTGGTCGAGGGCCGCCAGTTCGTCGGCTGTCTGGCCCACGCCCATCGGGCCGGTGAGCGCCCCGCCCGTCTGCGGCTTGCCCTCGCCCGGCCCGCCGCCCGCCTCCGACTGGTTGAGGTAGACCCGCGCATGATCCTCGCAGAGATGGATCTCGCGGACCTCGCCCGCCTCAAGCTCCGTGATGTGAAACACCGCCGGCTTGTCGCACTGTTGGCACTTCATCTGGCTCTCCACCTGGGACACGTCCAATGATAGCGGTTCGGCCAGGGAGCGGGGCCGAACGGGTCCGGTTGTTGGCCTTTCGGTTCACCGGTAGTCTCTCCCGCATGCCGCACCTCCCGGACAGGCCGCGGTTCGCCGAACTCGCGCGGACCAGCCGCCTCGTGCCCGTCTACCGCCGGCTGTTCGCCGACAGCCTGACGCCGCTCTCCGCCTTCGCCCGGCTCGACGCCGGCGAGGCCGCCTGCCTCTTCGAGAGCGTGGTCGGCGGGGAGAACGTGGGCCGCTACAGCTTTCTGGCGGCCGACCCCTTTCTGCGGCTCGAGGCCCGCGGGTCCGACGTGGAGATCATCGGCCGCGACGGCACCGAGCGGCTCTCGTGCGCCGACCCGCTGGCGGAGCTCGAACGGCGGATGGCCGCCTACCGTCCAGCCCGCCTCCCTGAGCTGCCGCCGTTCACGAGCGGCGTCGTGGGCTGCGCCGCCTACGACAGTGTGCGGTACGTGGAGCGGCTGCCGAACCCGCCGGCCGACGACCTCGGCCTCCCCGACCTGTCGTTCGCCTTCTACGACCGGATGGTCGTGTTCGACAACGTCACCAAGGCGATCGACGTCGTCGTGCTCGCGCGGATCGACGACGAATCGCCGGCGGGAGTCGCAGCCGCCTACGACGAGGCCTGCCGCCGCATCGACGCCACGATCGCCCGGCTCTCGACGCCCTCCGCATGGCCGCCGCCGGCCGACATCGGCCCGCGGCCCGATCCCTACGCCGACCCGCCATCGCTGCCGATCTCATCTGCCTTCAGCCGCGAGGCGTTCCTGGCCGCCGTCGATCGGTCGATCGAATACATCCGGGCCGGCGACGTGTTTCAGGTGGTGCTCAGCCGCCGCATGGAAGTGCCATTCACCGGGCCCGCACTCGAGATCTACCGCACGCTGCGGGTCGTGAACCCGAGCCCGTTCATGTTCTACCTGCGGACGCCCGCCTACACCCTCGTGGGCAGCTCCCCCGAGATCATGGTGCGGGCCGTGGACGGCCGCGTGACCGTGCGGCCGCTCGCCGGCACCCGCCGCCGCGGAGCCACGCCCGAGGAGGATCGGGCCCTCGCGGAAGACCTGCTCGCCGATCCCAAGGAGCGGGCCGAGCACGTGATGCTGATCGACCTCGGCCGCAACGACGTGGGCCGCGTGGCGGCGATCGGCTCGGTCGAGCTCTCCGACGTGATGTCGATCGAGCGGTACAGCCACGTGATGCACCTCACGAGCAACGTGACCGGCCGGCTCAAGCCGGAGCTCACCGCCTTCGACGCCCTGCGGGCCTGCCTCCCCGCCGGCACGGTCTCGGGCGCCCCCAAGATCCGCGCCATGGAGATCATCGACGAGCTGGAGCCGGTTCGCCGCGGGCCCTACGCCGGCGCCGTGGGCTACGTCGACTTCGGCGGCGCCATGGACACCTGCATCGCCCTGCGGACGATCGTCGTGGCTGGCGGCAAGGCCTACGTGCAGTCGGGGGCCGGGATCGTGGCCGACAGCGTGCCCGAGAGCGAGTTCGAGGAGACGCTCAACAAGGCCAAGGGAATGCTCGTATCGATCGCGATGACGGCCGCACGGCTCGCGGGCGGCTGAATCTCATGATTCGCTTCGAGCGGGCGACGGTGGAGCGGGGCGGGCACGTGGTGGCCGAGGAGGTGTCGCTGCGGGTGCTGCCGGGTCAGGCGTGCGCGGTGATCGGCCGGAGCGGCGCCGGCAAGAGTTCGCTGCTGGCTGCGGCCGCGACGGCGCTGCCTCTGCATGCCGGCGAGATTTTCGTGGATGGCCATTCGGTCCGCAGCGAGCCGGACGCCGTGCGGCGGGTGATCGGCTACGTGCCGGCCCGGATGCCCGTCTGGCCCGGCATCCGTGTGGACGAGTTCGTGGAGCTTTTTGCGGCGGCGGGCGATCTCCGCGGCGACGCCCTGCGAAAGGCGGTGGCCCGGGCCGTCGAGATGGCGGGGCTCGCGAATCGGGGGCACGAGCCGCTCGATGCGCTCGATGAGGGGCACGCCAAGCGGCTGCTCGTCGCCCGGGCGCTGGTGCACGATCCGCACGTGCTCCTGCTCGACGATCCGTTCGGCGGCCTCGATCCGGTCGAGCGGCGGGAACTGGAGCAGCTTCTCGCCGATGCCCATCTCATGGGGCGGACCGTGCTCGCCGCGGTGGACGATGGCGACGTTCCCGCTTGCTTCACGCATCTGGCGGTGATGCGGGAGGGGCGGATCGTGGTGGAGGGGCCGGCCGATCCGGCGGCGTTCGGTGAGGGGCGGCGATTTCGGTATCGGCTCACGTGCCGCGGCCGCGCAGAGGATGCGGCGCGGGGCATTCGCGGGCTCGCTGCCGACGTGACGGCTGTCGATCTCGACCACGTCGAGGCGGTGATCGATCCAGCCACCACGCCGCCGTCACGGCTCGTGGCCGCGGTCGTCGCAGCGAGCATCCCGGTCGAGGCGGCGGGATTCCATCCCTCGTGGACCGCGCAGCTGTTGGACTGACGCCGCAGTGGTTCGAGCGCCGACCCCCGCGTTGCCACGCGGGGCTTCTTGAAGCGCCGCGCGTCACCCGATAGAAGCCCCGGGCGGAAGCCCGGGGATCGACTTCGGGGCGTCCTACGCGGCGTCGCCCCAGGCGCGGCGGACCTCGCCGAGGCCCTCGACGCAGAGGTCGTACTCGTGACTGAGCCGCTCGAAGAGCCTCCGTTCTTCCGCGGCATCCTCCGGCTCGAGCGTGCTGGCCAGCCAATAGGCCCGCTTGCCCGCCTCCCGGAAGTCGATGAGCTGGTCCGCGCGGCCCGACGGCCGCCGCCGTTCGACCGCTTCTGGATAGAGCCCGCTCCAGAAGAGCGTGTAGTCGCCGATCTGGCGATACTCCGCGAGGGCCTCGCTCGGATCGTGCTCGCGGGCGGCCATGAGCAGCCTCGCCACGTCGGTCGTGCTCGCTTCTTCGGCCGGGGGAGGAACCACGGCGTCGTGCCGGAGAAACCGCACGAGTAGCAGGGCGACGTAATCGACGAGGGGCGGATCGACGACGCCCAGCCGACTGTGGAAGGCGTATTCCGTCAGTCCGCGGAAGAAGCGGTCGATATCGGAAGGTTCATGGGCGGCAAACATCGCAGCCTCGCACGAAGAGGGTGCGGCAGCTATCGTTGCTACGCACCGTTATAGGCGGTGGTTCCCCTCCGAGGCCACAGGAATTCCCGGGCGATGGACGCCGGCACCTGCATCCCGATCCTGCTCGCCGCGGGCCGCGAGGGCACGCTCCGGCCCCTGCTCGTGCAGCTCGTCGTGATCATCCTCGCCGCCCGGGCCGGGGCGGCCGTGGCCCGCTGGCTGCGTCAGCCGAGCGTGGTCGGGGAGATCGTGGCGGGGCTGCTGCTCGGGCCGTCGGCGCTGGGGGCCGTCGCTCCGGACCTGTTCGCGGCCGTGTTCCGCGGCGGGGCAGGGGGCGGCGAACTGGAGGCCGCGCTCACCGGCTTCAGCCAAATCGGCCTCATCCTGCTCCTGTTCCTCGTGGGCATCGAATTCGATTTCTCGCACGTGCGGCGGCAGGGGCGGCTGGCCGCGAGTGTGTCGCTCGCCGGCATCGTGGCTCCCTTCGCGCTCGGCCTCGGGCTGGCCGCATGCATGGCGCCGCGGCTGGATGCCCTCGGTGCGGCGGGGGCGATCGACTCTCGGGCCTTCGCTCTCTTCCTCGGCACGGCGATGTCGATCACGGCGATCCCGATCCTCGGGCGAATCCTGATCGAGATGGGCCTGCAGCACACGCCACTCGGGGCGACGGTGATTGCCGCCGCCGCCTGCGACGACGCGGTGGGCTGGACGCTTCTCGCGGCCGTGTCGGCGATCGCCGCGGGACGGTTCGAGATCGCGGGCATCGCGGGCATGATCGCCGCCACGCTCGGCTTCGCGGCGGTGATGCTGGTCGTGGTGCGGCCGCTGCTCCTGCCGCGGCTGGAGCGGGCCGTGGGAGCCGACGGCCGGCTGCCGCTCGGCATGCTCTCGTTCGTGCTCGCGGTGCTGCTCGCCTCGGCTTGGGTGACGAGCTGGATCGGCATCTTCGCGATCTTCGGCGGCTTCCTGCTGGGGGCGGCCCTCTCCGGCTCGCCCAAGGTACGGGAGGCGTTTGCCTCCCAGTTCAACGATTTCACGACCGTCTTCTTCCTGCCGATCTTCTTCACCTACACCGGCCTGCGGACCAACATCGGCTCGCTCGGCAGCGCCGAGGCCTGGGGCTGGTGCGCCGCCGTGCTGGCCGTGGCGGTGGCGGGGAAGTGGGGAGGCTGCGGGCTGGCCGCCCGGTTCGGCGGTATGCCGGCGGGCGAGGCGGCCTGCGTGGGGGTGCTCATGAACACGCGGGCGCTCATGGAGCTGATCGTGATCAACGTGGGCATGGATCTGGGCGTGATCCCGCCGGCGGTCTACTGCATGCTCGTGCTGATGGCGATCACGACCACGCTCATGGCCACGCCGCTGGCCACCCGGCTGCTCCGCGGCAGCCAATACGAGTCGCGGCTCACCGAGCGAGGCTTCCTCGCCTGAAGCCGCGTGCCGTTCGATCCCGGCTGCCGCGACGATGTCGCGCTCGATGAACGTGGCGATCAGGGCATTGAGATACCCGACGGGATCGAGTTCGGGCGACACGTGCAGTTCAGGCCATCCGCCGCGATTAGACGACCCCCGGTTCGTTCAGCCAGAAACGGCGGCGGCGAGTGGCTCGATGAACCGCTCGATGCCGGCGACGAGCTGTTCCCGCGGCTGATTCGCCAGTTCGGCCACCTGCCGCACGAGGGCGGAGCCGACGATCACGCCGTCGGCCACCTCGGCCACCGCCCGCACCTGATCGGGCCCCGAGATGCCGAAGCCCACGAGAATCGGCACGTCGGTCTTCGTGCGGAGCCACTGGATCCGGTCGATGAGTCCCGGCGGGAGCTCGGTGCGTGCGCCCGTCACGCCCGCCACCGAGACGCAGTAGAGGAAGCCGGTGGACTTGCGAGCGATCTGCTCGGCGCGGTCAGGGGGCGTGGTCGGCGTGACGAGCCGCACGAGTGCGAGACCGGCCGCACGACAGGCCGAATCGAGCTCGTCGCTCTCCTCGAGCGGCAGGTCGGGCACGACGAGGCCGGCGAGGCCGGCGGCGACCGAGTCACTCACGAACCTCGCGATGCCGCGGCGGAAGATGAGCGAGTAGCTCGCCATTGCGAGGATCGGCATCCGCACGCGGGCCGACGCCTCCCTGGCGATGCCGAACATGTCTTCGAGCGTGATGCCCGCGTTGAGGGCGCGGGTGTACGACGACTGGATCACCGGGCCGTCGGCGATCGGATCGCTGTAGGGCACGCCGAGTTCGCAGAGCGAGCCGCCCGCGCGGTCGATCGCCTCGAGCACGGCCACGCTTGTAGCCGCGTCGGGATCGCCCGCCGTCACGAAAGGCGCGAGCGCCTTGCGGCCGGCAGACCGGTTGGCCGCGAACATGGCCTCGAGTTTGGAAATAGGGACGGGAGCGGATTTCGGTGTGTCGTGTGCCATGGTGTTCGATTTCATCGACGAAATTCGCTCCCGTCCCTATTTTTCGCTGCCGTCGGCGGTGAGGCCGCGGAGCCGCGCGATCTCGGCGGCGTCCTTGTCGCCGCGGCCAGAAAGACAGACGACGAGAATCTCACTCGGCGGTCGTTTCGCCGCCTCTTTCGCCGCCCAGGCAAGGGCGTGCGAGGTTTCGAGCGCGGGCAGTACGCCCTCGCGGCGGGCCACGAGGTCAAAGGCGTCGAGGGCCTCGCCGTCGGTCACGCTCGTGTATTCCACGCGGCCAAGGTCCCGCCAGTAGCTGTGCTCGGGGCCCACGCCCGGATAGTCGAGGCCCGCCGACACCGAGTGCACGTCGGACGTCTGGCCGTCTTGATCCTGGAGCACGTAGCTCAGTGAGCCATGAAGAATGCCCGGACTGCCGTAGCTGAGGCTCGCCGCATGATCACCCGGCTTGCCCGAGCGGCCGCCCGCCTCCACGCCGACGAGCCGCACCTCGCGGTGATCGACGAAGGGATAGAACATGCCCGCCGCATTGCTGCCGCCGCCGACGCAGGCCACGACCGTGTCGGGCAGCCGGCCGAACTGGCGGCGGCACTGCTCGACGGTCTCGCGGCCGATCACGCTCTGGAAGTCGCGGACGATTCGCGGGAAGGGATGCGGGCCGACGACCGAGCCGATGATGTAGTGCGTGGTCTCGACGGAGCCCATCCAGTCGCGCATCGCCTCGTTGATCGCGTCGCGCAGCGTGCGGGAGCCGCTCTCGACCGGCCGCACCTCGGCCCCCATGAATCGCATGTTGCGGACGTTGGGTGCCTGGCGGCGGACGTCCTCCGCCCCCATGTAGACGACGCACTCGAGGCCGAACCGGGCACAGGCCGTGGCCGTCGCCACGCCATGCTGGCCCGCGCCGGTCTCGGCGATGATCCGCCGCTTCCCCATCCGGATCGCAAGCAGACCCTGGCCGAGCGTGTTGTTGATCTTGTGGGCGCCGGTGTGGCTCAGGTCTTCCCGCTTGAAGTAGATCTGGGCGCCGCCGGCATATTCCGTGAGCCGCTTGGCGAAGAGCAGGGGAGTGGGGCGGCCGACGAATGCGGAGAGCAGGCCGTCGAGCTCGGCCTGAAAGGCGGGATCGGTCTGGGCATCGGCATATTCCCGCTCCAACTGGTCGAGCGCGGCGGAGAGCGTTTCGGGCACGTAGCGGCCACCGAACCGCCCGAACCGCCCAAGGGCGTCGGGAACGCTGGAAACGGCTGGAGCGGCTGGCATGTCGGGAGTCCTCGGGCGTTCTCGGCGAAGCTCTCCGATTGTAGCCTGATGGTTTCGCGCTACCATCCGGACCGCATCCATGCCCGAACTGCCCGAGGTCGAGACCATGCGCCGCGGCATCGCCGGCGTTGCCGGGGCGAGGATCCTCGCGGCCGAATTTCCGAGAACGCGGGTTCGGCCGCTCACGGTCGAGCCCCGGCCGGCCGTGCTCGGCAGGCGGCTCGTGGGTCGCACGATCGCGAGGGTGCTGCGGCGTGGAAAGCGGGTGGTGCTCGAACTTGCCGACGACGACCGTCCGGCCGACACCCGCTGGCTGGCGATCGAGCCCCGCATGACCGGCCTCATGCTGCTGGTCGATCCGCCCACGGAAGAGCACCTGCGGCTCGTGCTGACGCTCGACCAAGGGGGCCGGCGGGACGGGCCGACGCGGCTGCTGTTCTGGGATCGCCGCGGGCTGGGCACGATCCGGCTCTACGATCGCGCCGGCCTCGACGCCGCCTGCGGCCCGAGGAAGCTCGGGCCCGACGGGCTTGATGTAACCGGCGACGACCTGGCCGAACGCCTCGGCAACTCACGCCGTGCCGTGAAGCCGGCGCTCCTCGACCAGCGGGCGGTCGCCGGCATCGGCAACATCTACGCGGCCGAGATCCTGTTTCGCGTGGGCATCGATCCGCGGTCGGCGTGCCGCCGGCTCTCCCGCGACGCGTGGGAGCGGATCGCGGCCGCCACCCGCAGCGTGCTCGCCGAGGCCGTGCAATGCGAGGGCTCGTCGATCGGCGACGAGACCTACCGCACGGCCGACAACCGCGTGGGCCAGTTTCAGCACCGGCACCACGTCTACGGACGCGAGGGTGAGCCGTGCGCCGCGTGCAGCACACCGGTGCTTCGCATCGTGCAGGCGCAGCGGGCCACGTTTTTCTGCGAGGAGTGCCAACGCCGGCCCGGTGCGCGGGGCCGATCCCCCGGCTCCCGCCGAGGGCTTCTATGAGTTACGCCGAGGGCTTTGATGAGCCAGATCCCCCGGCTTCCGCCGAGGGCTTCGGGAACGTGGCCTCCCCCAAAAGCCCCTCGCGGAAGCGAGCGGGATGACGCGATCCATCACCAACCGGCCCGTTGCCCAACCACGCCCATGGAATCCAACACGCCAACAATGACCGCCACGCGTCACCCCACCGGCTTCCGCCGGGGGCTTCTAGAAGGAGGTCCCCCGGCTGGCGTTTTTGGCGAGTTGACTTCGCACGTCAGGCCGCGCGATCAACCCGCTACGCACGCTCCTGCCGCCACCGGTACCATATGACCATGAGTTTCTCTGCCGCGCTGCCACTGTGACGGAGGTGTCACTATGAAGCCAACCGAACCGATGCTCACCCGACGCCGTCTGATGCAGGGTGCAGCGGCCTGTGCCGGAGCCTTGGCGGCCCGCGGCCTCGGCACCGCCGTCGCCGACACGGCAGCGGCCGGGCCGGCCTCGGCCGAGACGCTCGCGGCGCGGCTGCATGCCTCGCTCACGCCTGTCCAACGGGCGAAAGTCTGCTTCCCGTGGGACTATCGCCATCCGAAGTTCGGCCTTCTGCGCACCCGCGTCGGCAACAACTGGAATGCCACGGAGCCATCCGTGAAGAGCGACTTCTTCACGAAGGATCAGCAGCAACTCGTCCGCGAGATCTTCGAGAGCCTGATCGAGCCGGAGTGGCACACGCGGTTCGACCAGCAGCTGGAGGACGACACGGGGGGCTTCGGCCACGAGCAGTCGATCGCGCTGCTCGGCGAGCCCGGCAGCGGAACGTTTCAGTTCCTGCTCACCGGCCGGCACATGACGCTTCGCTGCGACGGCGACTCGGCCGAACATGTCGCCTTCGGCGGGCCGATCTTCTACGGGCACGATGCGGGGGGCTTCAACGAGGACAAGGACCACCCCGGCAACGTGTTCTGGCCGCAGGCGGTCGCGGCGAACGGCGTGTATTCCATGCTCGACGGCCGCCAGCGGTCGCTCGCGCTCGTCGATGGACTGCCGAAGGAAACGGCGATCGGCTTCCGTGGCGGCAAGGGTGAACTGGCCGGCATTCCCGCGTCGGAACTCTCCGCCGATCAGCGGGCCGAACTCGAACGGGTGCTCGGCATCCTGCTCGAGCCCTATCGCACGGCCGATCGCGACGAGGTCCGCGGCTGCCTCGAGCGGCAGGGGGGCCTCGATCGCTGCCGACTCGCCTTCTCCAAGCAGGGCGACATCGGCAACGACGGCGTCTGGGACAACTGGCGGCTGGAAGGCCCGGCGTTCGTGTGGCACTTCCGCGGCGCCCCGCACGTGCACGTGTGGGTCAACATTGCCGACACGCCCGACATCCCCACCAACGCCTGACGCCCGCCACGCCCGTTCATGACCGACGTCTGCATCATCGGCGGAGGCATCATCGGCCTCTCGATTGCCCGGGAACTCGCCGGCCGTGGGCTCTCCGTGCGGCTGCTGTCTCGGGAGACGGGCCGCGATACGGCCTCGTGGGCCGCGGCCGGAATCTTTCCGCCGGCCCCGCGGTATGCCGGCATGCCTCCAGGCGACGAGCTCACGGCGTGGAGCGACGAGCTCCATCGTGAATGGGCCCGCGACCTGCTCGAAGAGACCGGTATCGACAACGGCCTGCGGGAGTGCGGCGGGCTGCATGTCGCGGCCGACGAACGGAGCCTCGGGCGGCTGCACGCGGATGCCGGCGGCTGGGAAGCCAAGGGAACTCGCTGCGAACGGCTCGACGCGGCCGCCCTCGCAACGCTCGAGCCCGCGCTCGCCAGCGCGGTTGCCGGGGGGTGGATCGTCGGCGGCTTCCTTCTGCCCGCTGAGATGCAGATCAGGCCGCCACGGCATCTCCAGGCGCTGGAACGGTCGTGCCTGGCTCGCGGCGTGAGGATCGACGTCGGTGCGGAGGTGAGCGATCTCGTCGTCGTCGGCGGTCGAGTGGAGGGAATTCGAGCGCAGCTCGATGGGCAGGCCGAGGTCGTGCGGGCGGCCAGCTACGTGCTCGCCGCCGGCGCCTGGTCGGGGCCGCTCGCCGATTCGCTCGGCCTGCGGCTTGCCACGCGGCCGATCCGTGGGCAGATCGCGCTGTTGCGGCTACCGCGACAGACACTGACCCGGGTCGTGAACCGTGGGCTCGGCTACCTCGTGCCCCGGGACGACGGCCGACTGCTCGCGGGAGCCACGATCGAAGATGTCGGCTTCGACGCCACGACCACGCCGAAAGCGATCGATCGGCTGCTGCGGATGGTTCGCGAATTGCTTGGCGAGATCGACGGTGCGGTGCTCGAACAATCGTGGGCCGGACTGCGGCCGGGCTCCCCTGATGGCCTGCCATTCATCGGCCCGTCGCCAGCGTGCGACAACCTCTTCGTCGCCGCCGGGCACTTTCGGGCGGGGCTGCACCAGTCCACCGGGACGGCCGTGCTCGTGGCGGACATGATCTGCGAAACGCCGTCCGCGATGCACGTGTCGGCGTTCGCGCTGGATCGAGCGGCCGGCGCGGCCGATGCGGTGGCCGACTATCTGGCCCGGTCCGCCGGCGAAGCGATATGAGACGGATCAGCCCGCCCGCATGACGTCCTTGAGCCGCGCTGCCGCGGTGCGGCCGATCGGGAGCGGATCCTTGACGTCGGCAAAGCACAGCAGGGTTTGGTCCCGCGACTGCCACTGCGTGGACTTGATCGCCGGCAGCTGCACCATGAGCGATCGGCTGATCCGCTGGAACGCCCCCTTCGGCAGCAGCTGCTCCCACTCGGCCATCGTGCGGCGAATGAGTCGCGGACGCCTGCCCCGGGTCTGTACCCGGGAATAGTTCTTCACCGCCTCGATCCAGACGATGTCGGCGTAGGGCACGAGTTCGAGCGAACGTCCGCGATGACTGGAGAGGGTGACCGCGTCCGCCGTGTCGGCCGAGGCCTCGCCCGCCTCTTCGCCCCATTCCTCTCCCCCGTCGTGCTCGGGCGAGTCGCTGTCGGTGCCTTTGAGCTCGAGCACTGCACCGAGCCGGTCGAGGGTGATGGCCAGCCGGCTGCGATCGACTGGCTTGAGGATGTAATCGACCGCGCCCTCCCGGAAGGCTTCGATCGCATAGTCCTCATGCGCGGTCACGAACACGATCTTCGTCCCGGGGGGTACGCGGGACACGAGATCGATCCCGAGTCTTCCCGGCATGTTGATGTCGAGGAAGACGACGTCCACCGAACGACCGGCCAGGAATCGTTCGGCGTCATCGACGGTGCCGGCCGAGCCGACGATATCGACGTTTTCGAAGGACTCGAGCAGCGAGGCCAGGCGGTCGATGGCCTTGGGTTCGTCGTCTACGAGCAGTGCAGTGATCATCGTGTCGATTCTTCCATCATCGTGGCTGGTGCATCGATCGCCTCGTGTGCGGGGGACGCTGCCGGCATGCGGACACGCACGTGCACCCAGCCGTCGGCTTCGTGGTGCGTCAGCGTCGCCGATGGGCCAACGAGGAGTTTCAGTCGGCGTGCGAGTGACGAGAGTCCCGTGCCGGTGGACGGCCGCTGCAGTGGTGGAGCCCAGCGTCCCGTGTTGGCCACCTCGATCACGAGCCACTCCGCCTCCCGACGGGCCGATACGTTCACCTGCACCGGCTTCGCCCCGGAGGCGATTCCATACTTGATCGCGTTTTCCACGAGTGGCTGGATCATCACGGGCGGGACGAGAATCCGGCGGGCGTCCGTGTCGCAGTCGATGCGGGTGGCCAGCGCGTCGCCGAATCGGGCTCCCTGGACGGTGAGATACTCCTCCAAGGCATCGATCTCGCGGGCCAGCGGCTCGAGCGTCGCGGCCGGACGGAGCAGGAATCGCAGGTAATTGGCGAGTGCCTGCACGACGGTGTCGATGGCCTCCGGATCGTCGCGGCTGGCGATGACCGTGTTCAGCGCATTGAACAGAAAGTGCGGGCTGATCTGGGCCTGGATTCGTTCGAGTTCGTTCCGCAGCGCGAGCGACTCGGCCTCGATCGCCCGAAACTCCGCCGAATTCCGTTCTCCGATCAATTGATAGCCGAAGTACAGGGCGCACCAGTTGGCCAGAAGCGTGAGGTTGATGGCCAGCCGGGCGATCAGGTCCAGCTTGCCGAGCCCGGGATCTCCGGGCCGGAGGACCCAGTCGAGGCCTGCCAGCACGAGCGTGATCAGCACGGCGGACGAGAGGGCGCCGCCGGCGATGAGTCCGATCTTCGTGACATTCAGCCGGGCGAGCACGGCGGGCTGCTTCGACAGCCAGCGCATCAACGCCGTGGCGGCGAAGCAGAGCGTGATCCGCAGGGCGAGGAGCGCCCACGCATGCGGAATCAGCGGGCGGCAGACGGCACTGACCGCCAGGGACGCCGCAAATGCCACCGCCCAGAACGCTGTGTGGGCGATCCAGAAGATGAGTTCGCGGCGGCTGGCCGGGACGGCACTGGCGTCGCGGCTGGGAAGCAGAAGGCTCAAGCAGAGATCGGAAGTGCAGGATGAACGGAGGGCATGGTCAGACAAAACTTCGACTGTACCGAATCATCACCGGTTCTGAAACCGTCGGGTTGGCGAGGGAATCCCCGGGCTTCCGCCAGGGGCTTTCACGAGAAGCCCGCGGATCACGTGTGCGCCGTATCAGGCGGCCCGCAACCCGAGGCGGCGGTTGATCGCCTCGATATCGGCGGCGAAGAGCTGCCGATCAGGGCGGCCGGTGGCGACGACGGCTGCCAGATCGGCGAGCCGTGAGATGGCGGCCGGAATGCCGGCCGCA
>JBILVW010000288.1:0-4190 GCA_044370205.1 Pirellulales bacterium
TCGCCGCCCATGCCGCTGCGGCCGATGGGTCGTCGAGGAGCTGCGCGATGTCGGTAGTGGGGGCAGCGGACACGGCAGGATCAGAGAGAAGCCAGGGAGTCGTACCAGGGGCGCCGGCTCGGGGGCGGTGCAAGTCTCGTCGCGGTGGACCTCGAAGACTCGGTCCAAATGCTCCTCGAGCTTGCACCGACCCCCGCGCCTACCTCGAGTATGAAGTCCCGCGCGGAAGCCTGGGAATCCCGTCACCAAAAAGCCCCGGGCGGAAGCCCGGGGATCCCGTCACCAAGAAGCCCCGGGCGGAAGCCCGGGGATCCCCGGCTTCAGCCGTGGGCTTTCTGAGGCGAGTGAGTCTGCAGGGAGATGTCGTAGAGCTCGGTGCGGGGTTCGCCGGCGAACTGGAGGTCGGCGAGGGGCACGGCGTCGGCGAGGCCGTCGGCCACGGCGCCGGCGAGCGACCAGGCGCCGGCCGAGAGGATGTCGATGTCCACGAGCCGGCCGACGAGCCGCGTGGGGGCGTCGAACACCACGATCCGGTCGCACATCGTGCGGCCGGTGAGTTGGGCGATGCCGTCCGGGCCGGGATCGACGGCCCGCTTCTCGTCGCGGGTGGAGAGGCCCTCGACGAGCACCTGCTGCCGGGTGCCGATGAACCGCTGGTTGCCGGCGAGGCTCACCTCTTCCTGGGCCTCGAGCAGGAGCCGGTTGCGCTCCTTCTTCACATCCTCGGGCACGTCGTCGGGCAGGCGATCGTAGGCCTTCGTGCCCGGCCGCGGGCTGTACTTGAAAATGAAGCTGTTCTTGAAGCCGGCCGTCTGCACGAGGTCGAGCGTCGTGGCGAACTCGGCGTCGGTCTCGCCGCAGAAGCCGACGATGAAGTCGCTCGTCACGGCCGCCTGCGGCAGCGAGTCCCGTACCCGGCCGAGCATCTCCATGTATTCGCCGATCGTGTAGCCCCGCTTCATCCGCGCGAGCACGGCGTCGGATCCGTGCTGGGCCGGCACGTGGAGATAGTGGCAGACCTTCGGCAGGTCGCGGACGGCCGCGATCAGGTCGTCGGTCATGTCTCGCGGGTAGTTCGTCACGAACTTGATCCGGTCGAGGCCGTCGATCGCATCGAGCCGCACGAGCAGGTCGGAGAGCCGGGTCGTCCGCCCTCCGTCGGCCCACCTGTAGCTGTTGACGGTCTGGCCGATGAGCGTGATCTCGCGACAGCCCTCGGCGACGAGCTTGCGGGCCTCGGCCACGATGGTGTCGGGGGCGCGGGCCTGCTCGGGGCCACGCACGTGGGGCACGACGCAGAAGGCACAGAATTTGTCGCAGCCGGTCTGCGTGCGGATGAAGGCCTGGAAGGGCGTGGGCCGCATCGCCGGATCGCGGTCGGGGTCGTAGCTCTCGAAGCTCCGCGCAATCGCCTCTCGGGCGTGCCCCTTGCGTTCGAGGCTCACCTCGATCCGCGGCCCGCCGCCGGCGAGCACGTCGGCGACGAGCCCGGGCACCTGGTGCAGCTGCCCCGGGCCGACGACGAGATCGACCCACGGGGCCCGCTTGCGGATCAGCTCCTGATCCTTCTGGGCCATGCAGCCGAGCACGCCCACGACGAGCCCGGGCCGCTTCGCCTTCTCGATCCGCACCCGGCCGAGGGCGGAATAAATCTTGTCTTCAGCATGCTGACGGACGCTGCAGGTGTTGTAGAAGACGGCGTCGGCCTCCGCGCTTCCCTTGGCCATCTCCCAGCCCTGCCGGCGGAGTGCCGCCACCACGAGCTCGCTGTCGAGCACGTTCATCTGGCAGCCGACGGTTTCGATCCAGAGGCGCTTCGTCATGACGGCGAGAGTCTACCCGAGTCGCGAGCCGACGCGGAGCGGGCTGCCGCGGAGGAATTCGGCGGCCGACATGCTGCGGCGGCCCTCCGGCACGAGCCGGAGAATTTCGACGGCCGTGCCGCCACCGCATGCGACCATGAGCCGCTCGCCGTCGGCCACGAGCACCGTGCCGGGGACAGCACCTGCAACGCCAGCCCCACCCGCCGCGCTGGCGTCGGCCACTGCAGCTGCGTCGGCCACCGCGATCGCCTCGAGCACGAGCCGCTGCCGCACGCCGTCGCCTCGCTCGAAGAACGTGGTCGCCCGGGGCCAGGGCTCGAGGGCACGCCGCATCCGTTCGCTCCGCGCCGCGTCGTGCTCCCAGTTCACGATGCCGTCGGCCTTCGTGATCCGCGGGGCCCGAGTCGCGAGCATTTCATCCTGCGGCACGCCTGCCGCCGATCCGGCCGCGGTGGCCGCCTGGAGTTTTTCGATCGCCTCGATCACGGCGGCACGCCCCAGTTCGGCGAGTCGCCGTTCGAGCTCGGCCGCCGTCTCGTGCGGCCCGATCGGCGTCGAGACCGACACGATTACATTGCCGGCATCGAGCGCGGGCGTCATGTGGATCACGCTCACACCAGAGTCGGCATCGCCCGCGAGGATCGCCCACTGCACGGGGGCCGCGCCGCGGTGTCGCGGCAGCAGCGAGCCATGCAGGTTGATGCCACCGAGCAGCGGCACCGTGAGCAGGTCGCGGGAAAGAATCTGGCCGTAGTCGCAGACCACGAAGAGGTCGGGCCGCAGCGCCGTGAGCGCCGCCACGCTCTCAGGATCGTTGACCCGCTCGGGATCGAGAATGGGCAGCCCCGCCGCCAGCGCGGCCGCCCGCATCGGGTTCGAGGGTGGCCGTCGGCCGGGGGGCGCATGATCGGGCCGCGTCACCACGGCCACGAGCTCGTGCGGCGAGTCGCGGAGTGCCTCGAACATCGGCACCGCGAACGGACCGGTGCCCATCACGACGATCCGCAGCGGAGTCATGCGCCCTCGAGCGAATAGGGCGTAGCTGGAGCGATGCATTGGCAAACCGAAAAGGGAGGCGAGGGGGTCGGCAAACGCTCGAGGAGCATTGGGCCGCCGCGGCCCACCGCGACGAGACTTTTGCCGCCCCCGAGCCGGCGATATACGTACGTCGAATGCCGCACTAGCCGCACCGGGCGGCTTCGAGCCGATCGAGTTCGGCGACGAGGGTCTCGTGGCCTGGCAGTTCGCCCCGCGATTGCTTGCCCGCGAAGACCTCGCGGAAGCTGTCGAGCGACCGTCGGACCTCGAGCGCGGCCGCCTCCGGCAGCCGGTCGGTGAACAGCCGGCCTTCGAGGTGGTCGAACTCGTGCTGGATCACGCGGGCCAGCAGGCCGGCGATGTCGAGATGGATCGGCTGGCCGTCGAGCGACCAGGCGTCGACCACGATTCGCTCCGGCCGGCGGACGTCCATTCGCACGCCAGGCAGGCTGAGGCAGCCTTCCTCCTGGATCGCGGTGCCCCGCGGCCGGCTGAGCACCGGGTTGATGAACACGAACTCCTCCCCCTCGCCCCGCTCGCCCGCACAATTGACGACAAACAGCCGGTAGGGGAGCGCTACCTGGTTGGCCGCGAGGCCGATGCCGCGGGCCTCGTACATGATGTCGAACATCTGCTCGACGGCGGCCGCGAGCGCGTCGTCGATCCGCGACACGGGCTTGGCACGGCGGAGGAGCGCGGGATGCGGATACTCCACCAGCTGGAGGGGACCGATTGCGGCGGGATTCGCCTGTGAGGACGGAACGGATGCCATCGGGCTCGAACCTCTGCTGCGATTCGGCAGCCACTCCGGCCGCCGTCACTGCATCATACCCCGTGAGGCAGGCCGCATATGAGCCTCGCCAGTCGGTAGAAAGCCCCCGGCGGAAGCCGAAGGATTGTCCGTCCCCGGGCTTCCGACCGGGGCTTTTTGGAGAACGACCGCGGCGGGCGGCGCGGTACGATGTCGTCGGCATGAGCGACACCGCCCCCGCACCGCCGGCGATCCCCTGGCACGACCCGGCGTTGTGGCTCGCGACTTGTGGCGGAATCGGCCGAGCGGGCGTCGCGCCCGGTACCTTCGGCTCGGTCGTGGGCGTGCCGCTCTCGTTGGCTACAGGCTGGCTGGCACATGCCGTGGCCGGTCGCATGGGCGGCGGCGGCTGGCTGCCGGCCGCCGTCGAAGGGGCGGTTCTTGCCGCCATTTGTGTCGCTGCCGTTCCCGTCTGCACACGGGCCATGCGACTGCTCGGCCGTGGCGACGACCCCGGTGCGATCGTGCTCGACGAAGTGGCCGCCTTGCCACTGGCCCTGCTGGTGGTGCCGTTCGCG
>JBILVW010000046.1:0-11787 GCA_044370205.1 Pirellulales bacterium
GCGGCGTTGTGGGGCCGCGCCGCCGCCGCATCTCGACCCCGAGATGCGAGGCGAAGTGCTCGAGATGATCGGCGAACTCCGCGGCTCCGGTACCCAGTTCGTGCTGGTGACCCATGAGATGGGATTCGCCCGACGGGTGGCCGACGAGGTGGCATTCATCGCCGACGGCCGGGCTCTGGCCCACGCTCCGACCGACGAGTTCTTCGACCGCCAGGCCGATCCCCGCGTGAAGTCGTTTCTCCACGGAGCTTTGGCCCCATGACCAACGAGCAGCCCGACGGGCAGCCCGACGATCCGCGGCAGGATAACGCGGCCTACCGAAGCCTCCTCGGCGCGATCGTGGCCGACGCCGTCGCCATGCCGGTGCACTGGTACTACGACGTCGGGGCGCTCGACCGCGACTATCCCGAACTCGGCCGTCCTGCCCTGGAATTGGCCTATCTCCCGCCGCGATCCCCGCACCCCGACAGCATCCTCTGGCGGTCGAGCTATGTCGCCGCCGGGCCGACGTTCGACATTCTCGGCGACCAGGCCCGCTTCTGGGGCCAACGGGGCGTGCACTACCACCAACTCCTGCCCGCGGGCGGCAGCACGCTCAACTATCAGTTGGCGGCGGAGCTCTATCGGATGCTGCGCCGCGACCGCGACTACGATCCCGAGCGGTGGCTCGATCACTACGTGGCCTTCATGCGGGAACCCGCGCGGCATCGCGACACCTACGTCGAGGAATACCACCGTCATTTCTTCACGAACCTGGCGGCGGGCCGCAAACCGATCAACTGTGGCGTCCGCGACGTGCACGTCGGTGGCCTCGTCGCCGTGCCCGCGATCGTGGCCGGCCTCGGGCCGCGGCATCCCGACCTGCGGCGGATCGTGCGGCTGCACGTGTCGCTCACCCACAAGGACGACGACGTGCTCGCGGCGGCCGATGCCTTCACGCGAATGCTCGTGCGACTCACCTGCGACGATCGTCCGCCGGAGGATCTCCGCACGGTGCTACTGGAGGAGGGCCGCGACTGGATCTCAGCCGCCCGGACGGCCGAGTGGGAGAAGCGGTGCGACGCCCGCGGCGGCGCCTGCCCCGATCGCGGCGTCGTGGGGGGCATGCTCAGCCCCGCCTGCTACATCCCCGATGCCTTTCCGGCCGCGCTCTTCATCGCCTGGCGGCATGCGACGGACTTTGCCGCCGGCGTGCGGGCGAACGCCTTGTGCGGGGGCGACAACTGCCACCGCGGCGTCGTCGTGGGAGGCCTGCTCGGCGCCGCCTTACCGATTCCTCACCGATTGCTCGCGGGCCTCTCCGCCCGAGCTACACTTTGAGCTCCGTAAGCATTGCATCCCCCGAGGGTCTCCATGACGCCCCCCGTCTCCCTCTCGAATCGCTCATCTGCAGCCGACTCGTTCGCAGCATTCGAGACGCCGCTGGCCCCCACCCGCACCGTCCTGCTCACCGCGGATTCGCAAGCGGCCGACCCCGTCGCCGCCAAGCGGGCGGAACTCCGGCAGTACTTTCACCAGACCTGCGCCCTCTACGAACGGCTCTTCGACCTGATCCGCGACGACGCCTCGTACTACGAGCGACATGAGCCGCTCCGCCATCCGCTCATCTTCTACTTCGCCCATCCGGCAGTGTTCTACGTCAACAAGCTGACGGCCGGCCGCTCCATCCCGAGCCGCCTCGACCCCGCGCTCGAGGCGATGATGGCCGTGGGCGTCGACGAGATGTCGTGGGACGACCTCAACACGGCCCACTACGACTGGCCGAGCGTCCGCCGGGTGCGGGAATACCGGGCCGCGATGCGGGAGCTCGTCGATGGCTTCATTCAGTCGATGCCGCTCGAGCTGCCGATCGCCTGGAACTCGCCGGCCTGGATCATCCTCATGGGCATCGAGCACGAGCGGATTCACCTCGAAACGTCGAGCGTGATCATGCGGCAGATGCCGCTCGACGAATTGCGGCACGGCGACGAACTCTCGGCCGAGGAGCGACGGCTATGGGCGGGCTGGGACACGAGTGGCTCGCCCCCTGCCAACGCCTGGCTCCCCGTGGGATCGCGAACCGTGCGGCTCGGCAAGCGGGCCGAAGACCACACCTACGGCTGGGACAACGAGTACGGCGCGGAGGACGTGAATCTCCCTCCGTTCAAGGCCGCGAGGCAGCTCGTGTCCAATGCCGAGTTTCTCCAGTTCGTGGAGGCCGGCGGCTACCGCGACGAGTCGCTCTGGACCGAGGAGGGCCGCGGCTGGCTCCACTACACGCGAGCCGAGCACCCGAAGTTCTGGCTGCGGCGTGACGGCAGCTACTGGCAGCGAAACCTGCTCGACGAGCGGCCGCTGCCTCTCGATTGGCCGGTCGAGGTCAACTGCCTGGAGGCCCAGGCCTACTGCGCCTGGCTGGCGAAGCAGACCGGCGAGAACGTGCTGCTCCCCACCGAAGCCCACTGGCAGGCCCTGCGCGACCAGATCGCCGGCGACCAGCCCACATGGGAGCGGGCACCGGGCAACATCAACCTCGCCCACGCCGCATCGAGCTGCCCCGTCGATGCCTTCCCGCAGGGCGACTTCTGCGACGTGGTCGGCAACGTCTGGCAGTGGACCCGCACGCCGATCATGCCGTTCAAGGGCTTCGAGATCCACCCGCTCTACGACGACTTCTCGGTGCCCACGTTCGACGGCCGGCACAACCTGATCAAAGGGGGCTCATGGATCGCGACGGGCAACGAGGCCTTGGCCAGCGCCCGCTATGCGTTTCGCCGGCATTTCTTCCAGCACGCCGGCTTCCGCACGATCGTCGAGGAGCCGGGCAGCGAGGCGGTGACGGCGGGTTCTCGCCTCTATGAGACTGATCAGCTCGTCACGCAGTATCTCGACTTCCATTACTTCGACGCCACCGGCAGCGGCACGACCGTGCTCGGTGTGCCCAATTTCCCGCGGGCCTGCGTCGAGGCCACGATGCCGCACGTGCCGGCCGACCATCGGGGCAGGTGCCTCGACGTCGGCTGCTCCGTGGGCCGCTCCGCGTTCGAGTTCGCCCGCCACTTCTCCCATGTCGATGCGATCGACTTTTCCGCCCGCTTCATCCAATCGGGCGTTCGCCTCCAGCAGGGAGACGAGGTGCACTACGAGATTCCGACGGAGGGGGACCTCACGGTGCCACGGTCGATCTCGCTCGATCGGCTCGGCCTCGCCGACGTCGGCTCACGGGTGCTCTTCATGCAGGGCGATGCGTGCAACCTCAAGTCGATCTACACGGGCTACGACCTCGTGTTCGCCGGCAACCTGATCGACCGCCTCTACGATCCCGCCCTGTTTCTGCGGGAGATCGCCAGCCGGATTCTCCCCGGTGGCCTGCTGGTGATCACGTCGCCCTACACGTGGCTCGAGGAATACACGCCCAAGGACAAATGGCTGGGCGGGCGGCGGGAGCACGGCGAGCCGCTGGGCACCTTCGAGGGACTGTCTCGCTGTCTGGCGGACAGCTTCACGTTCGTCGATCGAGCCGACATTCCCTTCGTGATCCGGGAGACGGCCCGCAAGCACCAGCACACGCTCGCCGAGATGACCGTCTGGCGGCGCAGCTGACGGCATCGGCGAACTCTGCTACTCTTGGGGGGTGAAAGGGCGTATCCGACGCCCTGCGAACCCCTCCTTTCGTTTCCGTCGGCCATGCACGACCAAACGCCGTTCGATCCCTGCCGCCAATGGCTCGGCATCGATGCCGTTGAGCTCGTGACGCCCCACCGTGTGCTCGGCGTTTCCCCGCTCGAGGCCGATTCGCTCGTGATCGTGAGGGCGGCTGATCAGAAAATCGCCCTGCTCAGGTCCGTAGAGCCGGGCACGTTGGCGCTTGCCCGTGATGCGCTCATGACACGGGTTGAGCAGGCACGTGACTCCATGCTCGCAGCCGCGTCGAGCGCGCGAGGCGGCGGCTTCCCGGCATCACAACCGGCTCCATCAGTCGCGTCATCCGTTTCTGCGTTTCCGGTTCCCGGCTCACCAATGGAATACGGATCGAGGGAATACGGATCGAGCTCAGGGTACGAGTCCGCTCCGACGCCCGCACACGGTTTTCCGCAGGCTCCCGTGGTGATCCAGCCGCGTCGGGTTCAGCACCGCCCCCGCCAGAGCCGGGTGATGCCGCTCGCCATCACCGCAATCCTCTTGGCCGTTGCCGGCGGCTTGGCCTATCAGCTGTTCAGGAAGCTTCCGGACGGTTCTTCTGAAGTCGCAGTCGTGACACCGCGCAAGCCGCCCAAGCCAGCACCCGTATCCCCGCCGACTCCACGCCCGCAGCTGCCTGATCAACCGAATCCTGCTCCGGAACCAGAGCCAGTCAACGAGCCGGAGCCCAAGCCGGAACTGGATCCGGATCCCGAGACGCCGCCCGAACCCGAGCCGGAGCCGGAACCCAAACCGAATCCCGAGCCGGAGCCGGAGCCGGAGCCGGAGCCGAATCCCGAGCCGGAATCAAATCCGGAGCCTTCGCCAGCCCCTGAACCTGAGTCCAAAGGCTTCACCGAACGAGATCGTAAAAAGCTCGACCAGCGACTCACTGCCGCCTATGCCGCATTGCGTCGGCACGACTTCGACGAAGCGACCGAGGCACTTGCCGACGCCCGCACGATCGCGGCAGCCGACGAGCCAAGCGCCGAACGCGTGGGACGTTGGAATCGGCTGGCAGACTATGCACAGAAATTCCCGGACCTGCGTGACAAGGCGTTCCAGGCCAGCGGCGACAACGAGATCGAACTGGAGGGGGGCCGACTGATCGGGATCGTCGAAATCAATGACAAGCAGGTCGTGTACCGGGAACGGGGGCGGACGGAACGAGTGGCCCGAGACCGTCTGCCAGACGATATTCTGCTCGCCATCATGCAGCAGTGGTTCAATGGATCTGCGCATCCTGGCAACCACGTCTATCTCGGCGTTTTTCACACGCTGCGAAAGCAGCCCGATCTGGCCTCTGCCCGCGGAGAATGGCAGCTGGCCGCATTCGGCGGCGAGCAGGAAGGCACGGCCCTCCAGCCGCTGCTCGACGACCCGGTGATCAAGGCCGGAGGCGAGTGAGCCGTCGTCAGTAGACGACCTCCAGGATCGGCCTGAGCGTGGCAGCGTCGAGCGGCACCGGATTGCCCCGCATGCTCGCACCGCCCGAGTTCTCGGCAAGCCAGCCGAGGCGATCGCGTGCCAAGCCCACGTCACGAAGACGCCGAGGCGTGCCGGCTGCCGCGCAAAGCCCCTCGATCCGGGCGATGAGGGCCTCCGCCGCTTCCGCATCGTCAGCCGAAACATCCCGATCGGTTGCCCGCGAAAGGAGGGCGAGATCACCGCGGACAGCCGGCTCGTTGACGCGAAGGGCGACGGGCAGCATCAGGGCACAGGCCACGCCGTGCGGCGTGCCGCACTCGATCCCGAGGGCCGCCGCCACGCCGTGGGCCATGCCGAGGCCCGAGTTCGTCAGCGCGATACCCGACACGAGGGCCGCATGGCTCATGGCGGCCCGAGCATCAAGATCCGTAGGGTCGCTCAGCACGCGGGGCAGCGAGTGGATCGCCCGCGGGAGGGCGTCGAGCACCATCGCCCGAGGCAGCGGCTGCCTGAAGCGGCAGATGAACGACTCGACGAGTTGCGTGATGCAGTCGAGTCCGGATGCAGCGGTCGTTTCCCGGCTGCACGAGAGGGACAGCGCAGGATCGACGACCGCCGCCCGGGGCACCATCAGCGGGCTCCGCATGCTCTTCTTGAACCGGCGACGTGGGCAGGAGATCACCGCGTTGCGGGTGGCCTCGGCACCGGTGCCGGCGGTGGTGGGCACGGCGACCAGCGGCAGCGGCGGGCGACCGATCGCGAGCCCGCGGCCGACGCCTTCGAGATGATCGACGACCACGGTGTCGAGATCGGAGCACTCGGCGGAGGCGTTGGTCGCCAGCGCCGCGACCGCCTTGGCCAGATCGATCGTCGCCCCGCCGCCGATGGCGACGAGCACCGCTTCTCCGCGGCCGTCACGTGGCAGGGCTGCCAGCGCGGCGGCCACGTCATCGACCGTGGGCTCGCCCGAGTTCATCGCCACGATGCGGGTGGCCACGCCGGCCGCCCGACATGCCGTTTCGACCGCCGCGACGCCCCCGCTCGTAGTGCCGCTGCGGCCTCCCACGACGAGCCATGCGGAGCGGCCGAGCGACGCGACCACGCCACCGATCTCGGCGATCCTTCCGGCCCCGAAGACGATGCGTGGCGGCACGAGGAAGTCGTAACTGCCCGGCCCCGATGGCGCTAGGTGCATGCTGGCTCTCCGGCGCTATACTCGGCTCACGCGGCGCGTCGTCCGCAGCGGCAGAATAGCCTGCCGGGCCGCTCACGTCTGTCCTCGTAGCGAACCCCATGCACGATCCGCTTCCCATCCCACCGTGTCACGGACCGATTCGAGGTGCCATTCGCCCCCCGGGATCGAAAAGCATCACGAATCGTGCGCTCGTCTGCGCGGCCCTCGCCCGAGGCCACAGCCTGCTCACCGGCGCCCTCGACAGCGAGGACACGCGGGTGATGGCCGGCGGTCTTGCAGCGCTCGGGATCGGCGTGAATCCGGATTGGGAGCGGGGCGAGATCACGGTCGTCGGCTGCGGCGGCGAGATCCCCGCCCAGCAGGCCACGCTCGACTGCGCCGCCAGCGGCACGACGATGCGGTTCCTGTCGGCGGTCTGCGGGCTCGGGCACGGCCACTTTCGCCTCGATGGCACCCCTCGGATGAGGCAGCGGCCGATCGGCGACCTCGTCGCCGCCCTGCGAATGCTCGGAGTCGATGCCTTGGCCGAGAGCCCGGGGGAGTGCCCGCCGGTGACGATTCGCTCGTCAGGACTCGCCGGCGGTGACGTGCGGGTGCACGGTGGCACATCGAGCCAGTTCGCGAGCGGCCTGGCGATGGTCGCGCCATGCACGCGGCAGGGCATGCGAATCGAGTTCGAGGGTCAGCTCGTGTCGCTGCCATACCTCGAGATGACACGTCGGGTGATGGAGAGCTTCGGGGCGCGGTGCGAGACGGTCGGTGACCGCGGCTGGCGGATCGACCCCACGGGGTACGACGGCCGCGAGTATGCCGTCGAGCCAGATGCCTCGGCGGCGAGCTACTTCGCAGCCGCGGCCGCAATCACAGGGGGCGAGGTGCGGATCGAAGGCCTCGCGCGGCGGAGCATGCAGGGCGACGTCGGATTCTGCGACGCGCTCGCCCGGATGGGATGCGACGTCCAGTGGGACGAGACCCACGGTGCGGAGTCGATCACCGTTCGCGGCCGCGCCGGCCGCGGCATCGACATCGACATGAACGCGATCAGCGACACCGTACCCACGCTGGCAGCCGTCGCCCTCTTCGCCCAAGGCCCCACCACGATCCGCAACGTCGCCCACATCCGCGACAAGGAGACCGACCGGGTCGGTGACCTCGTGCGGGAACTGCGGAAGTTCGGGGCCGACATCACGGAACACGGCGACGGCATGACGATCGAGCCCGCGGCGTTGCATGCCGCGCGGATCGCCACCTACGACGACCATCGGATGGCGATGGCCCTTTCCCTGCCGGGCCTGCTCGTTCCCGGCGTGCTCATCGAAAACCCGTCGTGTGTCGGCAAGACGTTTCCCGACTACTGGCTGCGGATGGGGACGCTCGCCGGCTGGCCGGCGACCGCGATCAGCGGCTGATCCGCCGCCTGCCTGCCGATCGCCCGAGCATGGCCTCGGCCCGGGCGAGCAGTTCATCGACGGTCTGCTCACATGGCCGCGACGCGTCGGCAGGCGTTGAACTGGCCGCCCGCAGCGTCTCGTCGGCGGCCACGAAGCCGCCCCCGCAGTGCTGGCAATAGACCCTGCTGCCGAGCAACTTCACCACGATCCGCAGCATGCGGCCGCAGATCGGGCACGCCTGGCTGAAAAAGACGTCCTGCGGCCGGTGTGCAGCGTCACAGCAGGAGCGTTCGTCGTGCTGGATGGTGTTTCCGTGCATTGCGGAGCCTAGGATCTGGTGTGACCAGAGATGGGGCGAAGAGGTATGGCGAATGTCTCCCCGCGGGAGGAACCGGACGGCTCCCTCCCGACGGCGGGGCAGTCTACGCCCGCCGGCATCCACTGGCAAACCGAAATTCAAGGCACCCCGCCGCCCACCACTTTCCGTCGGCCCACAGCGACCGCTAGACTCCAGACGACGGGGAGGAAACGCCCTGTCTGGCTCCCCTTTGGCCATCGCAGCATGCTTCATCGCCCCTGGTTCACGCCGTTCGTGATCGGCTTTTGGCTCGTGGCCACGGGCTGGCTGCTCACGGCAAAGATTCTTCCATCGTGGCAGCCCGGCTCACCCCCCGGCTACCAGGGTCTCTACCGATCCGCCGGCCGGCTCGGTCCGGTGGGCTGGACGGTGCAGTGGAACGGCAGCCCGCTCGGCTGGGCCATCGCGGAATCGACCCCGGCAGCCGATGGCGGGCTCAGCGTGGACAGCCGACTGCACTTCGAGCGACTGCCAGTGGAGGAGGTGCTGCCCTCGTGGGCCAGCATGCTCGTCAACGGCATGCTCCGGAGCCGGACCACCTCGACGTTCGACGCGCGGGGCCGGCTCGCGATCGACGCCGCGGGAAAGCTGCAGGCGTTTCGCTCCGCCGTCAGCGTGGCCGGCATGGCCGACGACGTGGTGCTCGAGGGCACGGTTCGCGACGGCGCCGTGTCGATCGACGTGCGTACCGGCGACCTGCACTATCAGACCAGCCGCCATCTGCCCGACCAGCTGACGATCGGCGACGAATTGTCCCCACAGGCGTCGATGCCCGGCCTGTACGAGGGCCGGCGCTGGACGGTTCCCGTCTACAGCCCGCTGCGGCCCGGCCATTCACCCCTGGAAATTCTGCACGCCGAGGTCGGCCCGGAAGAGACGCTGTTCTGGGAAAACAACCTCATGCGGGTACATGTCGTCTCCTACCGCGTGGATCCGTCGAGCACGCGGCCGCCGCGGTCGCGGCTCTGGGTCGACCGCAGTGGGCGGGTGCTCAAGCAGGAGTCGGCCGTGTTCGCGGGCACGCTGGTGTTCGTGAGGCGGTCCGACGAGGACGCCGCCCGCCTCGCCGCCGAAGCTGCCAGCCTCGACAGTGAGCCGCCAACCGATGTCATTCCGGAGGAGGGGCCATGATCGAGTTCGATCACGTCACCCGCACCTACGGCAGCAAGGTCGCCGTCTCCGATCTCACGGTGGCGATTCCGCGGGGAGAACTGTTCGCCCTGCTCGGACCCAACGGGGCGGGCAAGACCACGACGATCCGGATGCTGGTGGGCCTGCTGCAGCCGTCGCGTGGGGCGATCCGCGTGTGCCGAGCCGACGTGGTCCGTGATCCGCGGGCGGCCCATCTGCACGTCGGCTACGTACCCGACGAGCCCTGCCTCTACGACAAGCTGACTGGCCGCGAGTTCCTCTGGTTCATCGCCGACATGTTCGGCATGCCACGGCACGTCGCCAGTTCCCGCATCGACCGTGAGATCGACCATTTCGAGCTGGCGGAATTCGCAGACGACCTCGCTGAGAGCTACTCACTCGGCATGAAGCAACGGCTGGTCTTCGCCGCCTCGCTGCTCCACGATCCCGATGTGCTCGTGCTCGACGAGCCGATGGTCGGCCTCGACCCGCGAAGCGTGCGAATCGTCAAGGATCTGCTCCGCACGCGGACGAGCGAGGGAATGACCGTGTTCATGTCGACCCACACGCTCGCCATGGCCGAGGAGATGGCCGACCGGGTCGGCATCATGGTTCGCGGCCAGCTGCGATTCCTGGGCACGGTGGCCGAGCTTCGCGACCAGATGGCGGTCGAGGCGACGAGCCTGGAGCAGCTCTACCTCGAACTCACGTCGCTCGGCGGCGGCTCGGGCGGCGGCCCGACGGGTGGACGGACATGAGCGGCACGGCCGTCCGGCTCCTGGGCCCCGAAACCGAATCGCGGCTCTTCCTCCGACTGCGGGCCACGATCGCCTGGGCCACGATCCGCTGGATGCTGGCCAACGCCCGGCTGCGGCTCGCCCTGGTCATGCTCCTGAGCGCGATGTTCTGGGGCTCCCTCTACGGCCTGTTCGTCGAGGCCTTTCGGTTTCTCGACGGCCTCCATGCCGAGGTGATCTCCCTGCTCTTCAACGCCTTCTTCTCATCGCTCATGGTGATGCTGGTCTTCTCGGCGGGCATCCTCATGTACGGCAGCCTGTACTGCTCGAGCGAGGCCCGGCTGCTGCTCACCCTGCCCGTGCGGGCCGAGACGATCGTGGCCCACAAGTTCCACGAGGCGCTCTGGTTTTCCTGCTGGGGTTTCGTGCTGCTCGGCAGCCCGATGCTCGTCGCCTACGGTGTGGTCCGCCAGTCGGCCTGGCCCTACTTCGCCCTCATGCTGCCGTTCATGGTGTCGTTCGCCGTCATCCCGGCGACGATCGGCTCGATCTGCTGCCTGGCGCTCGTCGCCTGGATGCCCCGGCTGCGGGTGCATGCCCTCTCCGTGGCGCTGCTGGTGGGCTGCGTCGCCGCGGTCTGGCTCGGCTGGTCGCTCGTGGACCGCGGCCCGGTGGATGCCCTGTCGGCCGAGTGGTTCGAGCGGACGTTCGCCAGCCTCGCGATCACGGAGCAGAAGCTGCTGCCCAGCTGGTGGCTGTCGAGCGGATTGATCGAGGCGGCCCGGGCCGGCCGCGACCCCGTCGGCCCGGCCCTCGCGGAGGCGGGCAAATTCCTCGCCCTGCTGATCGCCAATGCCTTGTTTCTGCAGCTCGCCGTGGGCTGGCTCGCGCGGGTCGCCTACCGCCGCGGCTTCAGTCAGCTCTGCAGCGAGGTGCCTTCCCGCCGCCGCCGGCCGCTGGGCTGGTTCGACCGCGTTCTCACCAGCGCCGGCACCGCTCGAGGCCGCCCGCTGCGACTGCTCCTCGTGAAGGACCTGCAGATCTTCCGCCGCGATATCTCGCAGTGGTCGCAGTTCGTGATCTTCTTCGGTCTCCTCGGGCTCTATTTTCTGAACCTGCGGTCCTTCAACTACAACAACGCCTATGCGTCGATGATCGGCTTCTTGAACCTCGCCGTCGTGGGCCTCATCCTCTCGACGTTCACGACGCGGTTCGTCTACCCGATGATCAGCCTGGAGGGGCGGCGGTTCTGGATCCTCGGCCTGCTGCCGGTGCACCGCGATCAGATCGTGTGGTCAAAGTTCCTGTTCTCGTTCTTCGGCGGACTCCTGCCCTGTTGCGGCCTCGTGCTGCTGAGCGACTGGATGCTCGGGCTGCCGTGGAGGCTGATCGCCCTGCACGAGATCTGCTGCGTCGTCCTCTGCATGGGTCTCTCCGGCATCGCCGTCGGCCTCGGCGCCCGCATGCCCGAGCTCCGTGAATCGTCGGCCGCCAAGATCTCGTCGGGCTTCGGGGGCACCCTCAGCCTCGTGATCAGCTCGCTGTTCATCATGGTGGTGGTGATCGTGGCGGCGATTCCCACGCACCTCTTCCTCCTCTCCCACGCCCTGGGCTCGGGCCGTCTCGCCTCGAAGGGCTTCCTGGCCTGGGCCGGCGGGCCGCAGGGCACGCTCGTGAGCCTCGCCGTGGTGGTGGCGGTGGGGCTCGCGGCCACCGTCATTCCCCTCCGCCTCGGCCTCCGCGCCTTCCGCCGCCTCGAGGCGTGACTGCCCGACTCGCCTGATCCGGCTCGGGCCTGCATGTGTCCTCTCGGCGGACGTTCGCTCAAACCGGCTTCGGGCTATCCGTGCCCAGTCGCCGGACGCTCGCTTCGTACGACCAATCCGC
>JBILVW010000289.1:0-4184 GCA_044370205.1 Pirellulales bacterium
GAAAGCCCTGATAGCCGATTCGTGCAAGTGCGGCGACGACCGGCCCGACTACGGTGTGGCCGAAGCCGATCGCCCGCCGGTTGGAGTCCGCCCAATGAACGTGGCCGACCAGATCGCCACAGCCCACAAGCGCCGTCGCGATGTCCGCCTCCTCGATGTTCATGTGAAAGAGATCACAGAGGAGTTTGACGGTCGTGAGGCCGTGAGCCTTGATACACTCCGCCGCGTCGGCCTGGCGATTGAAGAGATTCGTCTCATAGCGGTTGAGGGGTTCGTAGAGCAGCACCTGGCCATGCCGGGCGGCGCGGGCGCCGAGCACGTGGAGAGCCTCAACCAAGAGGGGGATCGCCTGCTCCCTGGCCATGGAACCTTCGCCGCGGCCCTGCATCGAACCGATGATCACCGGCGCCCCCAGTTCGCCGGCCCGATCGACGAGCTCACCGACGAACGAGACGGCCTGGGCCCGGACCGTGGATTCAGGATGACACAGATGAAGCTTGTGCTTCACCCACCCGGCGCCGCTGCCCACGGCAGCGAGCGTGAGCCCGTGCGTTGCAAGACGTTGCGCAACGCAGGACTCGTCGAAGCCTGCCGCCGATTCGGGAAAAATCTCCACACCGTCGAACCCGAGCTCGACGGCGGCGCGACAGCCAGCGTCGAGGCCTTCGTGGAAGACGAACGGCCCCTGGCGGGCTTCGGGCACGAGGCAGATAGTGACCGCGGATCGCATGGTGGGACTAGAAGTCCAGAAACAACGGGACGAGGTGACGCTTGAAGATATTGTCGGTGACCTGCTGCGCCACGATCTCCCGGTTCACCCGGAGCAGGTCGGTATACCGGGCCCCCTGCTTGGCGGCCACCTTGAACGAGACGTGCAGCAACTGCCGCATGTGCGGATTGAACGCCTGGTTCACGGGCACGTGCCGCACGGCTGCCGCGAAGCGTGGTCCGCTCCAGACGGCCACCTCGGCAGCCGACGGCAACTGCGTGCGATCGATGTCGATCACGGCTGCGTAGGGCGCACAGAACTCGTCGATGTGATCGAGAGCAGAGACATAGATCTCCCTGGCGAGCGCCAGGCCATCGCCGCCAGCCTCGGCCAGGCCGATCATCTCCTCGAGCCATGTCGTGCCCGCCGTCTTCACGTGGACGCCGGCGCCGGTGCGGGCGAGCGTCCGGCGGATCACCGGATAGAGCGAGAACTTGTCGCTCCCAGAATGCACCGACAGTTTGAGTGACGGCGGGAGCCCGTAGTGGGCAGCGGCAAAGGCGCACACGGCGATGTCGTCGGAAAACTCCTGTTCGAACCGGACGAGATCGCCAACGTAGTCCACGCCCTTGTTGAACCGGCCGGTGAACTTGGGCGCGATCGTCTGCAGTGGAATTTTCTCCTCGGCGAGCAGCGCGAGGATCACGAGCAGCTCCGGCGGTGTCTGTGGCTCGTCAGTCTCATCCATGCTGACCTCGATAACGATGTCGCCCCCACGGGCGTGCTCGATGTGCCGCCAGATCGCGCCGGCCTCCCGGCAGGCGAGCAGGTATGTGCCGGCGATCCTCGCCACGGCATCCTCCGACAAGCGGATCACTTTCGTGATCCCCGGCACGGCCAGCGGCTTGGCAAGCTCAGGGTGCCGGGCCACGAACGCCTTCACGTCTGCGGCGGGTGCCGGTTTGCCGATCGAGTCGGCGACATCGATCGTGAAAAAGTCGCTCGACTCGAGGAATCGGTCGACCGTCTCGAGCCGGATGTGATCGGCATCGACGAACCAAGGATGCGGCCACTGCCGCGCCGCCACGGCCCGGGCCGCCGCCGCACGCACGCTCGCGGGCTCGCTCCCGATAAATGAATGCTCGCGATTCGACTTGTTCCACACCGGGGCGACGACGACGCCCCGCGCTGCGAGCTGCTCGAACGCCGCGAGCTGGGCCTCGGCCTCGTGGGCGAAGCGATCACCGACACCGAACGACAATCTGGGAAGCGGTTTCATGTGCGCAGCATACCGACGCCCCACGATCGACTGGAATGATGATTCTTGACCCCAGAATGACTATTCTTGACCTCAATGACCACCCCACACACACCGTCGCCAGGCCACCGCCGGCCCTTGCCGGCATTCGTTTCGCGGCAGGTCGTCTGGGCCCGCCGCTACTTCCTCGATCTGCGACCAGCCCACCGTGGACCGCTCACGGTGGTGTGCGGCGGAGAAGAAAGGGTCCGCGGCGACTACGTCGTGGCCCGCGATGATTTTTCCTACTCCTGCGTGGAGTTCGTCGCAGCAGGGCAGGGCACGCTCACGCTCGACGGCCGCGACATCCCGCTCGCCGCCGGCGCGGTGTTCTCCTACGGTCCTGGCGTCGCCCATGTCATTCGTACCAACCGCCGCCGCCGGCTGTGGAAATACTACGTCGATTTCGTGGGCCGCGACGCGACCCGCCTACTCCGCGCCGCCCGGCTCACCCCGGGAAGCCACGCCACCGTCGGGCGACCGCGTGAGATCCGGGTGATTTTCGACCTCCTCCAGCAGTGCGGCCTCGCCCACTCGACGCACAGCCAGGCCCTCTGCTCGCAGCTTGTCGGCGTGTTGCTCACGAAGATCCAGGAGCTCGCACAGCCCGCCGACACACCCGACGGCGTCGCCTTCTCGACATTCGTGCGGTTCCAGCAATTCTTGGCCAGGGATCGCGAGCGACTGATGTCGGTCGAACAGGCTGCAGGTGAGTTTGGCATTTCTTCGGCCTACGCCTGCCGCCTCTTCCGTCGCTACGGGACCACGAGCCCCTACCAGGAACTCCTACGCCAACGGATGACCCTCGCCGCCGACCTCCTCACGCACGATCGTCTCCAGGTGCAAGAAACCGCCGCCCGCCTGGGCTTCGCCGACCCCTCGCAGTTCTCCCGCGCCTTCAAACGCGTCGCCGGAGTCTCCCCCAGCGCCTTCCAACGCCGCGCATGACGCCTGCACGTACGAGATCGTCGGGGCATCCTCTCGGCTTACGCCTCGGGCTTCCTCATCAACGAGTACGGGAGGCTCGGGGCTGCCCCTGCCGTTGAGACGGCGTATGTGACCAGCGAAGCCATGGATGGCGCAGCGCAGGCACATCCGAGTGAGTGAAGCCCAGGATGGGCGCAGCGAACGTCCGGCGAGACGGTACGGGGTAGCCCCGAGCCGGTGCACTTTGGAAGGCTACGCACGGCAAGCGAGACGCTTGCCCCACGCAGCCATGGCAGGCTGAAGCCTGTCTCCAAATGGGTTTACACGTCGAGGTTCTTGACGTCGAGCGCATGTCGTTCGATGAATTCGCGGCGCGGCTCCACCTTTTCGCCCATCAGCACCCGAAAGAGATCGTCGGCCGCCGCGGCATCCGTCATCGTCACGCGCAGCAGCGTGCGGTTCGCCGGGTCGAGCGTCGTGTCGCGGAGCTCCTCGGCATTCATTTCACCGAGACCCTTGAAGCGGGTGATCGAGAGCCCCTTCTCACCCGCCCGGCGAACCGCAGTGAGCAGCCCGCGCAGATCTTCGAGGCCGATTTCGTTGTCGCCGCGGCGCAGGGTGTAGCGGGCATCTTCACTGCCGGTGCGGTCCTGCGGCATGAGTGTCTCGATGCCGAAGCCCATGGCCTCGAGTTCCTTGAGGCCGGCGTTGATGCTCCGTACCTCGTGGAGATCGATGACCACGAGCTGGTCGCGGCCCGTATCGTGGGCCGTGCCGGGGGTCGCGTCCTGGGCGGCCACGGACTCCTCGATTCGCCCCACGGCGAGGGTGCCCCCGGCCGCCTGTTCTTTCCCCTTCACGAACGCCTCGAAGTCGTCGCGGCTGGTGAACCAGTGCTCCTCCACGCCGTAGTAAACGTGATACATCGGCAACTTGCCTGTTTGCGCATCGCGGCGGCCGGCGTGGTCGCGGAGACTGATGCCCCGCTTCTCGAGCGCGACGAGCGCGTCTTCGAGCCCCGCGAGCGTCCGGCAGAGCTTCTGCATCTGGTCGCCCGAGATTTCCCGGCCGTCGCCCGGCAGGAACACACCCTCGCCGAGCCCCTGGTCGAGGAGTTGCGTCTTCATCTCCTCTTCGGTCTGCACATAGTAGACGGTCTTCTTCGACCGCACGCGGAACAGCGGCGGCTGGGCCACGTAGACATGGCCGGCCGCCACGAGCTGATACATCTGCCGATAGAAGAACGTGAGC
>JBILVW010000290.1:0-4182 GCA_044370205.1 Pirellulales bacterium
GGGGCGGGCAAGGTCGCTTGGACGAGCATGGTTTCCCGGGGGCGGGTGGGCAAGCGGGCGACGTGCGGCCCGGGGCTGGGTCGTGCCTGGCGGCAGAAAACCGGGAAAGTGGCTCCGAAAGTGGCATGGTCGCCCAGGGGGACGCCCCGCTATCTTCCCCCCGCCCGGTCCGGGTGTAGCGTTCGTCCGGCCTGCGCTCGAGGCCGCTCATGAAGGGCGGCTGGCGCGGCGATAGAGATGCGAGCGTCGGGCAGGTGCGATCCACGGAGGGATGGCGATGCGGTTCAAGCAGATGACGGGCCTCGCGCTCGTGGTGGCGATGGGTGTGGCGGGCCAGACGGCGACGCAGGCCCAGCCGGCGGCGATTCAGGCCCAGCCTGGCATCGCTCCCCAAGGCCCCGGCCTCGTGCCGAATGGCGACGTTGCCCAGGGCAACGCGAATGCCGGCGACGCCTCGGTGGCCACCATCGGCTCGCATCCCCTGCAGCCCGCGCTCGAGCTCGCGCAGAGGGGGCTCGGCGAGCTCCGTAGCAAGATCAAGGACTACACCTGCACGGTCGTAAAGCGGGAGCGGATCGACGGCAAACTCGGCGACCACGAATACATGTTCGCCAAGATCCGGCACGAGCCGTTCAGCGTCTATCTCTACTTCCTCGCGCCGGAGACGGTGAAGGGGCAGGAGGTGATCTACGTCGAGGGGCAAAACGACGGCAACATGCTCGCCCACGCCGGCAGCGGCGTGCGGGCGATGGTGGGCACCGTGTCGCTCAAGCCGCAGAGCATGCTCGCGATGCAGGGCAACCGCTACGCGGTCACCGAGATCGGCGTCGAGAACCTCGCCCGGCGACTCGTCGAGGTCGCCGAGCACGACAAGCAGTTCGGCGAGTGCGAGGTGAATTTCTTCCCGAACGCGAAGGTCAACGGCCGTATCTGCACCTGTATTCAAGTGGTGCACCCGGTGCCGCGGCGGAACTTCCGCTTCCATCTCGCCCGCGTGTTCATCGACGACGAATACACGATCCCGATCCGCTACGAGGCGTACGACTGGCCCCAGGAAGCCGGTGGGCAGCCGGTGCTCATGGAGGAATACACCTACATGAACGTGAAGGTGAACAACGGCCTCACCGACGCCGACTTCGATCCGAAGAACACGGCCTACAAGTTCGGCGCGAAGTAGCCCGGTCACGCCAATCGTCGGGCCGGGCGATACGCTCGTGCGATGGCCAGCGGTCCCCTCAACGACATCGTGCGGCTGCCCAAAATCATCTTCTGACTTTCTTTCTGACCACCCGCCCCGGCAGACATCGGGCACGTTCATGCCCTTCCCAAGGTCAACGTCGGCCTGCCGCAGCAAGCCAACGATCTGCTCTGAACTGCGTCGCTTCTTCATCCGAGAACCCTTTCCAGCCCTGTCATGGCTCGAGGATTCTCTCACAAGACCTGGGTGAGGATTTGGGGAGGGCGTCAGTTGCGAGGGCTTCTGGCCGAGGTCCCGCCGGCCGGTGACCGAGCGTTTGACGGCCCGCGGGCAATGCACTACATTGTCTTGCATGTGATGTTCGTGCGCATTGGAGGGCCGTGATGACCACACTGACAATCCGGCTGCCGGACGATCTGCGGAGCGAGCTCGACAAGATCAGTCGCAACGAAAACAAGGCCGTCAGCGACATCGTGCGGGAGTCGCTCCGCCGGTACGTGGCCGTTGAGCGGTTTCGGGCGATCCGCAGGAAGGTCCTTCCCTTCGCCGAGGCGCAGGGCCTGCTCACGGACGACGACGTGTTCAAGGCCCTCTCGTGAGGGTCGTCCTCGATGCCAACGTGGTGATCGCGGCGGTGGCATCCCGTGGCATGTGCGAAGCGGTCGTGGAATTGTGCCTCGAGCGACATCAGGCGGTCACGTGCGCCGGGCTCTTGGCCGAGGTCTCGCGGAAACTGGTCGGAAAGCTGCGGCTGCCGCGGGCGATTGCCGACGAATACGTCAGCTTCCTCCGGGGGAACGCCGAGGTTCTCGAGCCGGTGGCCGTGAAGGCCGGAACCTGTCGCGACCCCGCGGACGAGATGCTGCTCGGACTCGTCGATCCGGGGCGCGTTGACCTGATCGTCACCGGCGACAAGGACCTCCTCGTGGTGAAGCGATTCGGAACGGCAAGAATCGTCACGCCGCGTCAATTCTGGGAGTCGGCCTCGAACGAACGACCTCCCGGCTCATGACGGTGGAAGCGGCGACGAAAGCCGCAGCGATCCCGGCCGTCACTACCTTCCGGCCGACGGTGGAGCGGCGGCGGGCAAGGCCGCATCGACCGCGGCGATGACCTCCCGGGCGAGCAGGTCATAGCCCTCTGGCTTCCAGTGGAAGCCGTCGCCGAGGGGGAGATCGCGGCGGTTGACGAGCACGGCGTAGAGATCGTTCACCGGCACATTCATCTCCCGCATGACGTTCGCGGCCATCTGGTTGTGATCGACGATCGTGGCGTCGATCACCGGATCGAGTCGCCGATCAGGAGTACTCGCGGCAGCGTGTGGCCTTCGGCCGTGCGGTCGACCTTCGAAGCTTCACGACAGCAAGGGCGAGCCGATTCCGTTCGCCACGGCTGGCCAGCAGCTCGCATTCGCAGCCCGCGCCGGAGAGGAGTATCGGCTCGTCAGTCAATGACGCCGAGCTTGACTTCGACGGGGAGCACCCGCCCGTCGGCCCGCTCGATGACGAGGTCGATTTCCCGCTCGCCGCCGAGCGGACGGGCGACTTCACCGCGCTCGACGCGATGCGGTGGCACGCCGGCAATAAACGTCCACGCCAACTGGCGGGGCCAGGAAAGCCATCCGCAAAGGCGAGCCCCCACGAGAACGAGGACGGCCACTTTCACTTCCGCAAGCCCGACCTTCACCTCGAACACGACCGACACGCCTTGGTGAAGTTCTTCACTCTTGCCGTCGGCCGCCTGTCGGCGGGCCTCAGCCCGGCAGGAAGAACTCCGCCGGCGAAAGGGCGGCCTCGGGCAGGGCGAGCGGACGCACCAGTTGATCGCCGCGATGGGTGGAGCGGCTTTCGTAGCCGCCCGGCCGCGGCTCACGGAACACGATCACGCTGCGGCTGACGAGGTCGACCACCCAGTAGTCGACGATCCCGGCCGCAGCGTAGAGGGCCGCCTTCACCGTCGTGTCGAACTCCAGGCTCGTGTCGGCCACCTCGATCAGGAGCGACACCTCCTCCGGCAGCGGCCGACGGTCGGCATAGCGGCGGAGCGTCACCCAGGCGAGGTCGGGCTGCGGCACGCTTTCCGAACCGGGAATGGACAGCGGGTTTTGCACCCACACGAGCATCCGGGAAGCGTCGGTGTGCTGGCCGCTCCAGCGGGTCAGAAATGCGACCGCGTCGGCATGGCGATCACCGATCGGCGACATCATGTGCAGTTGTCCTCCGATGAGTTCGAGCGGATGCATCTCGGCCGGATCGAACACGCCGGCGGCGATCATCCGGTCGTACATCGCGAGCGTGATCGGGGCCTGCCGGGGAGATCCGGCCTGTGGCACGGTGGGCGACATCGGCGCGGGACGATCAACGATGCTCATGTTTCGGATTGCCACGGGAAAATGCCCGGGCCAGCTGGGCATGTACGTCACCGAACACAAAACAGTGTACAGGCGTACGCATTCCGTGTCAACGGCGCGATCGATTCGACTCGCAGATCCAGGTGTGGAGACCGCAGTCGAGCCAGGCTTCGACCAAGAGGTTCACGCGGACGGGGTCCATTCGATCTGGCGACGCTCTGGTCACCGTGATGACGCCGCCCGCGAGGGCATGAGCGTTGGCCACGCTGCCTCGAGCTTCGGCAGGGGCGGAACTTCCAGGACCGTGCCCGGCGCGAGCGCCACCCGCGGGTCGAGCACGCGGTTCCAGGCGAAGAGCGCCCGATAGAGCCGACCGTCGCCATAGGCCTGTTCCGCGAGCGACCACCACGACTCACCGGCCTGCACGGTATGGCGGCCGCCAGCCACGGCCGGCGGACGGCCCGGCGTCGCCGACGGGGCATCGAGAGAGGCGGCAGCAACGGGCTCCTGCCACGCGGTGCGAGCCACGAACGGATCGCGAGCGAGGGGCGGCGCGGCTGCGCCCGTCGATCGAGTGGATGTGGGGTCGAGACCGCAGCCGGTCGGCGGAACGACGGCCGCCTGCTCGGTCTCT
>JBILVW010000291.1:0-4168 GCA_044370205.1 Pirellulales bacterium
CAACCCACCGGCGCCACGGTCGGTCCAGCCCTCGGGCACCTTGTACTGCAGTTTCAGGCCGCCGGCCTCGGCGCCGGGCGTCGCGGCTGGGGCGGTGGCGACGACGGGAGACTCGGCCGGCCGCGGAATCGCGTAGGAGCGGACGTCGCCGGGGCGGATGGCCGCGGCGTCGCTGCAGCCGGCAGCGGCAGCCGCCACCAGCAGACACATCCATATATAGAAAAACTCAGAGATCGACGCAGTCCTGTGGAGCGTCACGGTCGTGGCGAAACGAGGCGGGGGGAGAGCTGGCACGGCGGGACCTTTCTGCCCGGCGCGGACCGCGCGGGGAAACCATCAAATTCTATCAATCTCCGGCGGTCAGGGAGGCCGGCCGGTCGTGGACAGCTATTTCGCCCGGGTGGCTACGATGGCGGTCGATTCGCGGTGTGGATAAAGGAGAGCAGCAGTGGCGGTTGACTTGGCGATGAGCGAGACGGGGACAGGCGCGCCGCTCGTGATCCTGCACGGCCTGTTTGGATCGAAGCGAAACTGGTCGAGCATTGCGGGCACACTCGCGCGGCATCATCGCGTGATCACCGCCGACATGCGGAATCACGGTGAGAGCCCGTGGGACGCTCTGCACGACTACCCGGCGCTCGCCGAGGATGTGGCTCAGCTGATCGAAACGAGGGTCGGCGGCCCGGCCGTCGTCATGGGCCACAGCATGGGGGGCAAGGCGGCGATGATGCTCGCGGTCACGCGGCCCGAACTCGTCGAGCGGCTCGTCGTCGTGGACATCGCGCCGGCCCGATCGATTTCCAGTCCATTGCTCTTGGTGAAGGCGATGCGGCGGGTGCCGCTCGAGACGCTCTCCCGTCGAGCGGAGGTGGACGCCGTGCTCGCCGAGGTGATACCCGATCTGACGGTCCGCGGCTTTCTGGCGCAGAACGTGGTCACCGAGCCGACCGGTCTCCGTTGGTCGGTGAACCTCGATGCGATCGAACGCAACGGCGAGTCGATCGTGGGGTTCCCCGACATCCCGCCCGGCGTGACGTTCACGAAGCCCACGCTCTTCATCGCCGGCGGCCGGTCGGAGTATCTGCGTCCGGAGCATCGCGACAGGATCGAGCGGCTCTTTCCTGTGGCGACGATCGAGATAATCCCGAATGCCGGCCACTGGGTGCACGCCGAGGCGCCGGGGCCGTTTCTCGAAGTGGTGAGCCGATTTCTGGCGTGAGGACTCGGCGCCGCTACCGAGGCTCCCGCGTCTGCAGGGCCCCGGCCTTGCGGACAAGGTCGAGGAACTCGGCGCGGTAGCCCCCCTCGTCGGCGCCGAGCGCATCACTCGCGATGTCGGCGACCATGGGCAGCGTGGCTTCGCCTCTTGATTCGCTCGCCCGCAGGATCATCCCGAACGCGGCCACCGCGGCAGCGAACCGCGTATCGACCGAGGCCTGCTCGAACGAGTCGCCATGGTCGGCTAGCGGAAACTCCCGCAGCACGCTTTCGGTGCCCTCGGGCTGCTTGAACCGCAGCTTCACGGTGAGGAGTTCGCGGCTTGCCAGCCCCCGTGGGGCGGGTTCCGCAGCCCGCGGCTTCTCGGCCTGATACTTGAGCGGCTCCGCACCCGTCGCCGGGCCGTTGCCGCCGGCCGGCACGATCTCGTAGAGGGCCGTCACCGTGTGGCCAGCCCCGATCTCGCCAGCGTCCTTCGTGTCGTCGCGAAAATCGGCATCGGCGAGCCGGCGGTTCTCGTAGCCGAGGAGTCGATACGACACCACCTGGGAAGGATTGAACTCGACCTGGATCTTCACGTCTTTCGCGATCGTGATCGTCGAGCCCGTGAGCTGCTCGACCAGCACCTTTCGGGCCTCGCGGGCGCCGTCCACGTAGGCATAGACGCCGTTGCCGTTATCGGCGAGCTTCTCCATCTTCTCGTCCTGGAGATTGCCTTGGCCGAAGCCGAGCACTGTCAGGAACGTGCCGCCGCGGGCCTTCTCCTTGATCAGCTCGACGAGGGCCGTGTCGCTCGTGATCCCCACGTTCAGATCGCCGTCGGTGCAGAGGATCACGCGATTAGCGCCACCGGGAATGAATTCCTCCTGGGCCTGCTCGTAGGCGAGCGCGATACCGGCGCTGCCGTGCGTCGAGCCGCCTGAGACGAGCCCGTCGATCGCCGCCCGGATCGTTCGCTTCTGGTCGCCACTGGTCGGCGGCAGCTTCAGGCCGGCATCGCCGGCATAGGTGACGATCGCCACGCGGTCGTTCTCCGTAAGCTCCTCGACGAGCATGGCCAGGGCCTGCTTGACGAGCGGCAGCTTGTCGGGCTGGTTCATCGACCCTGAGACGTCGATCAGGAACACGAGATTGCCGGCCGGCCGCTCGCGGCGATCGATCTCGCGGCCGGCGATGCCGATCCGGACGAGACGGTGCCCGGCATGCCACGGGCAGTCGGCCGCCTCGAGCGCCACGGCGAAAGGATCGTCGCCACCAGGCCGCGGATACGAGTAGCGGAAGTAGTTCACGAACTCCTCGACCCGCACGGCGTCGGGCGGAGGCAGGCGACCCGCGGTGAGGAACCGTCGGACGACCGCATAGGAGGCGGTATCGACGTCGATGGAGAAGGTCGAAAGCGGCCGGTCGGCCACTGCGAGGAATCGGTTCTCGTCGAACTGGGCGTAGCGATCGCGACTCTCTCGTGCAGACGGTTCGGGTCGGTCGATAGGGCCGCGGGGCGGGGCTAACCTGCGGACTCGATCGGCGCGGAGTCCCCCGGCTTCCGCCTGGGCCTTCTTGGGGCTGCCAATGGCAAGCCCCATCGCCGGGGCGGGTTTGGGGACGACGGATGTTTCCGACGCCGGTGCGGGAGGGTGGCCGGCAGCCTTGCCGGCATCGGCGACGACAGGGGGTGAGGCCCGATCGAGGCGCGGAGCCGACTCGACTGCGACCGCTGCGGCCGCCGGCGCCGGGGGCGTGGCTGTCTGCTGTTCCTCGGTTTGTCGCGCGTCCTCGGCAAGGTGCGCGACCTCGCGATACTGAGCTGTCTGTACGAGCGTGACGGCCACGAGCAGCGTGGCTGCCAGGGCGCCGGCGATTGGGAGCCAGCGTGACAGGAGGCTGAACACAGGACGCGCTGCCGGCTGCGGGGTCGATGTCCTCGGCGTCGTGGCGAGCGCGGCGATGACGGCGCGTCGCATCTCGGCCGATCGGGGCGGCATGTCGTTGACACGGTCTTCCCGCAATGCGGTCGCCACCGTGCGCGTCTCGGTCACGAGCCGGCGGGCCTCGGTCGCGGCGGGGTCGGCCAGCAGCCGTTCGACGCCATCCCGCTCGGCCCCGGTGAGTTCACCGAGGGCATAGGCCGAGAGCAGGGCATCTCGCTCCTCGCGGTCGAGCCGATTCAAAGCAGTCGTGGGGTCGTGGGTCATGGCGTGCCTCGCACGTGTCGATCGGGCGTGGATGGTGTGGAAGACGGGCCGCGGTGTTCTGCAAGGAGGGCCTGCACCGTCGGGTGGGCCCGTAGCGTCGTCAGGCCTCGGTGGGCGAGCACGCGGACGTGCCCTTCGGTGCGGCCGGTGATCTCGGCGATCTGTTTGTGCGACAGGCCCTCGCACCAGAGATCGAGCGTCTCACGCTGCGGCGGCGGCAGGCACGCGAGCAGCGTGGAGACATGGCGAGCGAGGTCGGCCCGCTCGACCGTGATCGCCGGATCGGCCTCCCGGCCCGTCAGGACCCCGGCCGGGCGTGCGGCGGGATCGGTTTCCGACGATTCGGCGTCGAGCAGGCTGCGTTCGCGGCCCGCGTGCCGCAGCTGGTCCACCGCGCGGTTGCGGCAGACGCGAAACAGCCACGGGGCGACCCGTCCCTCGAGCCGCTCCTGCGGCTCCTCGCAGAGCTTGAGGAAGGCATGCTGCACCGCGTCGGCCGCGAGGTCGCAGTCGTCGAGGAGCCGTCGGGCATACCGCAGCAGCGGCGCCTCGTAGCGGTCCACGGCCTCCAGCACCCAGCCATGGGCGGCGGTCGCTGTCATGGTCTCTGTCTCCGGGGCCGCTGCTCTCTCTCTGACAACGCGGACAAGGGGCCGGCGTTACACGGATTCAGAAAAGCCGTGCTGCCGGCCCCGGTTTCAGGCCCGGCGGATGCCCTCAGATCGCGAAGAATTCCCGGATACGGCGGAGCAGGTCGT
>JBILVW010000029.1:0-14436 GCA_044370205.1 Pirellulales bacterium
CGAGGGCCTGTTCCGCAAGCCGACGGTCGTGAACAACATCGAGACGATGGCCTGCGTGGCCCAGATCGCCCGCCGCGGCGTCGAGTGGTTCAAGTCGATCGGCGTGCCGGCCGATCCGGCGAACCCCCGCGATCCCGGCTCCTACGGGCCGAAGCTCTACTGCCTCTCGGGCCACGTCGAGAAGCCGGGCTGCTACGAGGCCCCGCTCGGCATCACGGCCCGGCAGCTGATCGACGAGTTCGGCGGCGGCGTCTGGAAGGGCCGCAAGGCGAAGGCAGTGATCCCCGGCGGCATCTCGATGGGCCTGATGACCGAGAGCGAGCTCGACACGCCGCTCGACTTCGCCGGGCCCGGCAAGGTGGGCTGCCTCGGCCTCGGCACGGCGGCCGTCGTCGTGATCGACGATCAGACCAGCATCGTCGACTTCCTCCACAACTCCTGCCGGTTCTTCGCCCACGAGTCGTGCGGCCAGTGCACGCCCTGCCGCGAGGGCACGAGCTGGTCGCTGCGGATGCTCGAGCGGATCAAGGCCGGCAAGGGCCGGCTCAAGGATCTCGACATCCTCCTCGAGCTCGGCCAGACGATGGGCATGATGCCGGGCAGCACGATCTGCGGCCTGGCCGACGGCGCCGCCTGGCCGATCAAGAACGCCATCAAGAAGTTCCGCGGCGAGTTCGAAGACTACATCAAGCGGACCAATCCCTCGGGCTGGATGGTCACCGACCCCGTCCCCGCCCTGCAGATCGTGGGAGCTCATTGATGCCGGTTGTCATCGTCGACGGACAAGAGATCGAGATCGGGGCCGACGAGCGGCTCAACTGCATCGAGGCTGCGCGGCGGGCGGGCAAGGAGATTCCGCACTACTGCTGGCATCCCGGCCTGTCGGTCGTGGCGAGTTGCCGGATGTGCCTGATCGAGACGGGCAGCCGCGACGCCGCCACCGGCAAGATCACGATGGTGCCGAAGCTGGTGCCGGGCTGCCAGACGCCGGTGAAGGACGGCACGGTGATCGTCACCGAGAGCCAACTCGTGATCGACAGCCGGGCCCGGGTCGAGGAAGCGCTTCTCATCGACCACCCGATCGATTGCCCGATCTGCGACAAGGCGGGCGAGTGCCTGCTCCAGGACTACCACTTCGAGCACGGCCAGGCCGAGCGGCGGGCCGATCTCCATCCGTTCACGAGCCGCAAGCGCGACGTCGGCCCCACGGTCACGCTGTTCGTCGATCGCTGCATCATGTGTACCCGCTGCGTGCGGTTCACCCGCGAGGTGAGCGGCACGGGCGAACTGATGGTGACGAGCCGCGGTGCGAAGGAAGAGATCGACGTCTTCCCCGGCTTCCCGCTCGACAACAAACTCGCCGGCAACGTGGTCGATCTCTGCCCGGTCGGCGCGCTCGGCGACAAAGACTTTCTGTATCAGCAGCGGGTCTGGTTCCTGAAGCGGGAAGCCAACGTGTGCGGCGGTTGCTCGGCCGGCTGCTCGATCCAAACGGAACACAATCAGGACACCGTCTATCGGCTCAAGCCCCGCGAAAATCCGCATGTCAACACCTGGTGGATGTGCGACGAAGGCCGCTATGGCTGGCACCATCTGCATGACCCTGCCCGCGTGCTGGCCGCCGGCCGCCGTCGCGACGCGGCCACCAACGGCCACGGCAGTCCCGGCGACGCCTTCGAGGCGATCGAATGGGCCGACGTGGTGACGCGGCTGCGGGCTGATCTCAAGGCCGCGGGCCGGCTGGCCGTCGCCGTCTCCCCGATGCTCACGATCGAGGAAGCCTGGATGCTCTGCGCGATCGCCCGGTCGATCGACCCGGAGGCGTTTCTGGCCCTCGGCCACGTGCCGGTGGTCGGCGGCGACGAGACGTTTCCCGGCGGCTTCACGATCCGCGCGGAGAAGTGCCCCAACCGCAAGGGTGTCGAGGAGGTGCTCGCCCTCTACGGTGCCGGCGGAAAGACGTGGGACGATCTTCTCGCCCACGTCGGTGCCGGGAAGGCCGACGCCGCCTGGATCACCGGCGGCTATCCGACCCAGTGGATCGACGAGGCGACGGCCACGGCCTTCGCCGACGTGAAGTGCGTCGTCGTGCAAGACCTCTTTGATTCGCCGCTCACGAAGCATGCGACGTGGCGGCTGCCCGCGGCAGGCTTCGCGGAGCGGTCCGGCACCTGGGTGAACGTGGCCCACCGGGCCCAGAGCTTCGGCCAGGCGATCAAGCCGCCGGCGGGCGCCTGGCCCGAGGGCCGGCTGTTCTGGAACATGCTCGGCCGTCGCGGTCTCTACGACCCCGTCGCGGTGCGGCAGCAGATCGGTGGCTCGGCAGCCACCTTCGCCGCACTCGCCGGCGACGTACCGGCCCACGGGGTCGACCTCCGCGTGAGGCAACTCGCATGACGAAAAAGGTGCCTGCCACCATTTTCACCAACGACCTTTCCACGCCTCTACGCCCCATGAAAATGGTGGCTGGCACCTTTTTCATTCCATGAACCTCTTGCCCTCCCTCCCCACGATCGTCGCCCTGGTGAAGATCGGCCTGCTCGTCGGCGGCCTGATGACGGCGGCGGCCTACCTCGTGCTCGTCGAGCGGTGGATGGCCGCCTGGGTACAGGACCGCAAGGGCCCCAACCGCGTCGGCATCCCGCTCACGAAGGTGCGACTCTTTGGCCTCGGCCAGCCGCTCGCCGACGGGCTCAAGATCATTCTCAAGGAAGACTTCACGCCGAAGCACGTCGATAAGGTGCTCTACACGGCGGCTCCCCTGGTGCTCCTCGCCGCGTCGCTGGCGATCTTCGCCGCGATTCCCTTCGGCAGCTCGCTGCCGCCGATTCCTTTCCTCGGCCTCACGGGCGAGGAGCCGCTGCTCGTCGCCCCTGGTCTCGACGTGGGTGTGCTCTGGGTGTTCGCCCTCTCGAGCATCGCCGTCTACGGCGTGCTCCTCGGCGGCTGGGCGAGCAACAACAAATACGGATTCCTCGGCGGCCTGCGGAGCAGCGCCCAACTCGTGGCCTACGAGATTCCGCTTGGACTCGGCCTGCTCGGCGTGGTGCTCGCGGCCGGATCGCTCAAACTCGACACGATCATGAACGCCCAGGCCGACACCGGCGTTTGGTATGCCTTCGCCCAGCCGCTCGGGTTCATCGTGTTTCTCGTGGCGAGCTTCGCCGAGGCGGCGCGGCTGCCGTTCGACCTGCCCGAAGCCGAGCAGGAGCTTGTCGGCGGATATCACACCGAATATTCGGGCATCAAGCTGCTGCTGTTCCTTGTGTCCGAGTTCCTCCACATGGTCACGGCGGCGTTTTTGATCGTGATCATGTTCCTCGGTGGCTGGCACCTCTGGGGCGTGACGGGCTCCGGCCCCGTCGAGACCTGGACGGTCGCCCTGCTCCGCTTTGGCGTGCTCTCGGCGAAAATTCTCGGCGTGATCCTGTTCTTCATGCTCGTTCGCTGGAGCTGGCCGAGGTTCCGATTCGACCAGCTCATGAACCTCGCCTGGAAAGTGATGCTGCCGCTGGGACTGGTGAACCTCGTGACGGTCGCTTCGATCGAGGAGTTCCGGCCGCAGCTGGTGGCAGCCCTGGGTGAGGGCTGGGCGAAGACGGCGGCGATCGCCGTGCCGTGGGCCGTGTTCTTCGTCGGCTGGCTCGCGGCCGGCCTGCTCACGCCGTCGGGCACCGACAACTCTCCCGTCCTCACCCACGGCCCGCTCGACATCGAACACGAACTGGTGGAGGCCTGAGATGAAGCCGACCGATCCATCGATCACGTGGCTCGAGGAGAAGCCGTTGGGGCTGGCCGAGCGGCTCTACCTGCCACTCTTCATCGGCGGCCTGACGACGACCGCGCGGCATCTCGTGAGCCCGAAGGTCACGGTGAGCTTTCCCGAGCAGCGGCCGCAGGTAGGCAACCCGCTCATCTATCGCGGCGTGCACCGCCTGAATCGTGACGACGACGGCCGCGTGAAGTGCGTGGCTTGTTTCCTCTGCGCCACCGCCTGCCCCGCCCACTGCATCGACATCGTGGCCACCGAAAGCCCGTGGCCCGACCGCGAGAAGTATCCCGAGAGCTTCCAGATCGACGAGCTGCGGTGCATCTTCTGCGGCATGTGCGAGGAGGCCTGTCCGGTGGACGCGATCGAACTCACGAGCCTGCTCGACCTCACGGGCAAGAGCCGCGAGGAGATGATCTTCGACAAGGAGAAGCTCCTGAGCGTCTACGACATGACGAAGGACGCCGAGCCGATGAAGTCGGCCGACCTGGGAGGCACGCTGTGATCGCGGTCGCACTTCCCTCGCCGGGCATGATCCTCGCCGGTGCCGTCACCGCCGCGGCCGCGAGTCTCTGGCTCCTCCTGCCCCGCGGCCGCGAAAGCCGGCCTCTTCGCTGGCTCGGTGGCCTGCTCGGGGCCGCCGCGCTCGCCGGCTTCGTGCTCACGGGCCGCCGCCTCGGCGGGCTCGGCGAAGAGGCCGTGTTCCTGATCGTGTCGCTCGTCGCCGTGATCTCGGGGGCGGCCACGATCGTGACCCGGTCGCCGGTCTACTCGGCCATCTGGTTCGCGCTGGCGCTGGCCGGCGTGTCGGGCGTGTTGCTCGTGCTCGGGGCGCAGTTTTTGGGCGTGGCCACGATCGTCGTCTATGCCGGGGCGATCCTCGTGATGTTTCTGTTCGTGCTCATGCTGGCGCAGCCTGCCGGGCTCGCCTCGTATGACCGCGTCTCGAACGAGCCGCTGCTCTCCGCAATCGCCGGCGCGACGCTGCTCGGCCTGCTGACGCTCTCGATCGGCCGGCTCTCGGCCGATCCCGACTGCTGCAAGGCTCCGTCGAAGGCGGCGGCCCTGGCCGCGGGCACGGGCGGGACGAGCGGCGGCGCGGCATCCCCCGGCTTCCGCCGGGGGCTTTCTGCCGACGACACGCAGCCTGGCGATGCGATCGATGCGGCGGTGGCCGGCGATCCGTTGGCCGCCGACCAGGTGGCCCGGCTCGGCGGCGAGCTCTTCGGCCGCCATCTCCTCGCGGTCGAGGCGGCCGGTGTGCTGCTGCTGGTGGCGCTCGTCGGCTCGATCGCCGTCGTGAGCCGCCACGGTGATCCGTCCGGCGAACTGGCCCCGGCCCGGAGGGCCGCGTCATGAACGATCTCGCGCTCCTGCAAAACTCGCTCATCGTAGGCGCGATCCTGTTCGCACTCGGCCTCGTGGGCATCCTCACGCGGCGCAACCTGATCGTGATGTTCCTCTCCGCGGAGCTGATGCTGCAGGGCATCTCGGTGAGCCTCGTCGCCTGGAGCCGGCATCACGGCGACTTTGGCGGCCAGGTGCTCGTGATCTTCGTGCTCACCGTGGCGGCCTGCGAGGCGGCCGTGGCGCTCGTGTTCGTGCTCCAGGCGTTCGCCCGCACGGGACGGCTCGACTCCGCCGCCTGGCAGTCGCTCCGCGAGTCGAACCTGCCGCGGCGGATCGACCGCGAACTCCCGGCGGTCGATACCGTGCCCCCCACGTTCCCCCGGCTCACTCCCGCCGGCATCCTGCCCCAGGCCGATGAAGACGAGTTGCTCGAGCGCGAGCACGTCTGACCGCCCCCCGCACCGACCATCATGCAAGAGATCTCCCCTTCCACCCTGCTCGTTCTCGTGCCGCTGCTGCCGCTCGTCGGCGCGATCCTCACGGTCGCGTTCGGCCGGCTGCTCGGATCGAGGGCCCATCTCCCGGCCGTGGCCGGCATCGCGGCCTCGGCGGTCATCGCCGTGTCGCTGCTCTTCGGCCTCGCCCGTGAAGTGGGCGTGGGCGACGCGACCCACGGGCCCTCAAGCCGGCCGGTCGAGATGATCACCACGCTCTGGGAATGGGCTGGTGTTGCCGACGCCTACACGCCCCCTGCGGGCAGTCCCGCCGATTCGGCCCCGGCCCGCGCCGACGGCGTTACCGAACTCCGCAGCTTCTCGATCCCGGTGGCCCTCCGGCTCGATCCGCTCACGTCCACGCTGCTGGCGATCATCACCTGCGTCGGCCTGCTCGTGGCGATCTACTCGATCGGCTACATGCACGACGATCCGGGCTATCCCCGGTTCTTCGCCCTGTTCTCGATGTTCGTGTTCTCGATGACGATGCTCGTCGCCGCGAGCAACTTCCTACTCGTCTACGTGTTCTGGGAGGCGGTGGGGGCGTGCAGCTACCTGCTGATCGGCTTCTGGTTCACGAAGCCCGAGGCGGCGAAGGCGGCCAAGAAGGCGTTCCTCGTCAACCGCGTGGGCGACTTCGGCCTCGCCGTCGCCACGTTCCTGCTCTGGATGACCTACGGCACGCTCAACTTCCACGACACGCTCGCCGCCGACGGCACGATCCTGCCGGGCATCCTCGGCCAGAGCCGGATCGCCGACGCCGCGGGCTACGCCGGCGGCGCCATCGGCACGGCCATCTGCCTGCTCCTTCTGCTCGCGGCCTGCGGCAAGAGCGCCCAGTTGCCGCTGCATGTCTGGCTGCCCGACGCGATGGAAGGCCCCACGCCCGCCAGCGCCCTGATCCACGCCGCCACGATGGTCACGGCCGGCATCTACCTCGTGGCCCGCTGCGCTCCGCTGTTCGTGGCCTGCCCTGACGCGCTCACGATGGTGTCGATCGTCGGCGCCACCACGGCCCTCGTCGCCGCCCTCATCGGCACGGTGCAAAACGACCTCAAGCGGGTGCTCGCCTATTCGACGATCAGCCAGCTCGGCTACATGTTCGCGAGCCTCGGCACGGGCACGATGCTCGGCTTCACGGCGGCGATCTTCCACCTCGTGACCCACGCCTTCTTCAAGGCTCTGCTCTTTTTGGGCGCGGGCTCCGTGATGCACGGAATGGGGGGCGTGATCGACATGCGTCGGTTCGGCGGCCTCCGAAGGATCATGCCGATCACGGCGGCCACGTTCCTCGTCGGATCGCTGGCCCTGGCAGGCGTCGCTCCGTTCGCCGGCTTCTTCAGCAAGGACGAGATCCTCGCGGCTCTCCACTCCAAGGGCTGGCCCCATGCCCACGGCGAGCACCACGACGCGGCCCCGGCGAGCGGCCATGCGACAGAAAGGGGACGCAGCTCATTTTCGCCCGTCCACTTTTCTGTGGCTGGCATGCCCAGCACGGAAAATGAGCTGCGTCCCCTTTTCGACCAGCCGCGGACCTGGCAGCTCCTCTTCTGGATGTCGCTCATCACAGCTGGACTCACCGCCTTCTACACGTTTCGCGCCGTCTTCATGACGTTCACCGGCCCGACCCGCGTGCCCGACGAAGCTGGCCACCACGCCCATGAGTCGCCCCCCGTCATGACGCTGCCGCTCGTGATCCTCGCCATCGCCTCGGCGGTGAGCGGCTGGTGGCTGTTCTCGACCCACGCCCTCTCCACGTTCCTGGCCGCCACGCCGTCCCTCACCGCGCCGGCGGTCGCCGCGACGGCCACGCCTCCGGCGTTCCACTTCGACCTCGCCCTGCAGGGCACGCTCGCCGCCGCCCTCGGGATCGTGATCGCCGCGATCGGCCACCTCGGACGCCGCAGCGACGGCCCGCAGATGGAGCGGTTCCTCGGACCGCTGGGCACGCTGTTCGCCAACCGCTTCTTCATCGACCAGATCTACAAGGGCCTGATCGTCAAGCCGCTGGAGGGCGTGGCCCTCGTCGCGGCGGCGTTCGACCGCTACGTGATCGACGGCCTCGTCGATGGCATCGCCCGCCTCCCGCTCGCCCTCGGGGCCTGGGTGCGACATCTGCAGTCGGGGCTCGTGCAGCGGTACGCCCTCGTCGGCGTGCTCGGCACGCTCCTGATCATGCTCGCCCTCGCCTCACGGCTGCGGTGAGCCACACGCCCGGCATCCTCCCCCGAACACAACCCGTCGCATGAACGCCCTCAGCCCCTCGACCCATCTGCTGCTCGTCATCGCCGCGCCCCTCATCGGCGCGGTCGTGGCCTGGATGTTCCGGTCATGGGGCCTGGCCGCCGTGCGGCAGAGCGCCGCCAACACGGCGCTCGTCACGCTCGTGCTGGCGGGCTGGCTCGTGGCCCGGTTCCTCGCCGATCCGGCGGCGATGGCGGGCGAGCCCTTCGCGCTCGTCGAATTCCCCTGGCTCGTCGGCGGAATCTTCGACGTGAAGCTTTCGCTCGGCCTCGACGGCCTCTCGATCTGGATGTTCGCCCTCTCGGCCCTGCTCTCGCTCACGGCCGTGTTCGTGAGCTGGGATGCGATCCGCGACCGGCCGGCCGGCTTCTACGTGCTCCTGCTCGTGCTCGAGGCCGCCATGCTCGGCGTGTTCGCCGCCCGAGACGTGATCCTGTTCTACGTGTTCTTCGAGTTCACGCTCGTGCCGCTGTTCTTCCTGATCGGGATCTGGGGGCACGACGAGCGACGGAAGGCGGCGGTGAAGTTCTTCATCTACACGCTCGCCGGCAGCGTGCTCACCTTCCTCGGCCTGCTCGCGATCGTCCTTTGGAACGCCTCCCACACCGGCACCGTCACGTTCGACATCGCCGCCCTCACGGCGGCCATGAAGGCCAATCCGATGCCGATGACGGCGGCCGGGGGCTGGCTGCAGCTGATCGTGTTCCTGGCGCTGTTGGCCGGGTTCGCCGTGAAGGTGCCGATCGTGCCGCTCCACACCTGGCTGCCGCTGGCCCACGTGGAGGCGCCGACGGGCGGCTCGGTCGATCTCGCCGGCGTGCTGCTCAAGATCGGCATCTATGGCTTCCTGCGGTTCTCGCTGCCGATGCTCCCCGAGGCCTCGGCCCTGGCGGCTCCCTGGCTCTTCGGCCTGGGCGTCGTCGGGATCATCTACGGCGCCCTCGTGGCCCTCGTGCAAACCGACCTCAAGCGGCTCATCGCCTATTCGTCAGTCAGCCACATGGGCTACATCGTGATGGGCCTGTTCGCCCTCACGCCGGTGGCCACCGAAGGCGCCAACCTCCAGCTCATCAACCACGGCCTCTCGTCGGCGGGCCTGTTCGCGCTCGTGGGCATGATCTACGAGCGGTTCCACACGCGGAACATCGCGAGCCTCGGCGGGATCGCGAGCAAGGCCCCGTGGCTCACCGTGCTGTTCATGCTGTTCACGTTCTCGAGCATCGGCCTGCCGGGCCTCAACGGCTTCGTGGGTGAGTTCATGATCCTCGCCGGCTCGTTCCAGCGGGCCTGGTCGGGCGTCGCCCCGAGCTTCTCGTTCGCCTACCTGCTCATGTCGGTCACGGCCGTGGTGGGCGTCGTGCTCGGCGCCTGGTACATGCTCTGGGCGGTCGAGCGGGTGTTCTTCGGCCCCTCCCGGGAGCCGCCGCGGGGCGGCCACGAGGCGCACGGCCATTCCAGCCACGGCCATGCTGCTCATGCCCACGGCCATGACAGTCATGCCCACGGTCACGGCAGCCACGACACCGCCGATCGCTGCGATCTCAAGTGGCACGAATTCGTCGCCCTCGCGCCGCTGGCCGTCTTCGTGCTCTGGATCGGCCTCACGCCGGGCACGTTTCTGAAGCCCGCCGCCCCCGCCATCCGTGCCGCCACGCAGGCCTCGGCCGACGCCTTCGCCCTTCGCATGCGCGACGCCACGCCCACCGCCCAGGTTGTCCAAGTGCCATGAATCCGGGTGCCATGAATCTCTTCGCGACCGTGAATGCCCTGCCGACATCCCTCGAGTCCTTCGCGCTCGTTGCCCCCGAGATCGCGCTCGTCGTCGCGGCGCTGGTGGCATTTCTCGGCGGCGCCTTCTGCGGCATCCGCAGCGGCTGGCTGATCGCTCTCGTGGGCATCGCCTCCGCCTGGTGGCTGGCCGGTGGCCAGCCGGCCGACGCCGCCACGATCACCTCCGGTGGCGTCACCGTGGACGGCTTCTCGACGTTCATCCGCTGGACGGTGCTCGGGCTCGGGGCGCTCCTCGCCCTTGTGCAGGCGGGCGACCTGTTTCCCTCGGCGGTGAGCCGTGGCCCCGGTCTGCGTCGCGGCGGCACCTGCGAGGAGGCGGGCACGTTCCTCATCCTGCTCGCCGGGCTCTCGCTGGTGGGAGTCGCGGGCGACCTCGTGCTTCTCTTCGTGGGCCTCGAGCTCGTCTCGATCCCCACCTACATTCTGCTCGCCCTCAAGCGCACCGACGCCCACGGCCAGGAGGCGAGCCTCAAGTATTTCTTCCTCTCGCTCGTGGCCTCGGCCATCTTCCTCTACGCGGCGGTCTGTCTTTACGGGATCGGCGGCTCCACCAACCTGCAGGCGATCGCGGCCCGGCTGCGATCGACAGACGCCGCGATCTCCGGCATGGCCACGATCCTGCTGCCCGCCGCGCTCGGCATGGCGATCGTGGGCGCCTCGTTCCGGCTCGCCGCCGTGCCGATGCACTTCTACGCCCCCGACGTCTACGAGGGCACGAGCCCGGGCAACGCCGCCCTGCTCTCCACGCTTCCGAAGGTGGCGGGACTCGTGCTGCTCGCCCGTGTGATCGGCCTGGCCATCGCCCCCGATGCGACGGCCGCGGCCCAGTCGGGCCCCGCCGCCCAGGCCTGCCTCGACCTGCTCTGGAAACTGGCCATCGTGCTCGCGGCCGTCACGATGACGGTCGGCAACGTGATGGCCCTCTGGCAGCGGAACCTCCGCCGCCTGCTCGGCTGCTCGTCGATCGCCCATGCCGGCTACCTGCTCGTGGGCGTGGCCGTGGCCGCGGCAGCGGGAGCCACCCAGGCGGGCCAGCCCCTCGGCGACACGGCGGCCATCGACACCGGCTGGACGATGGTGCTCGGCGGCATGACGGCGGCGGTCTTCTATCTGGCCACGTATGCCGTCGCCACGATCGGCATCTTCGGGGCGCTCGCCTACCTCGGCCACCGCTGGCCCGAGTGGTCGGCGGGTAGCGGCCCGCGGCCCCCACGTGAGGAGATCGCCACGGTGGACGATCTCGACGGCCTCGCCTCGACCAACCCCGTGGCCGCCTTCTCGCTGGCCGCGTTCCTGCTCTCGCTCGCCGGCATCCCGCCGCTGCCCGGCTTCTGGGGCAAGCTGTCACTGGCCGCCTCGTCGCTCCAGGTCGATTGGAACGCACCGATCACGTTCGGCAGCCGCCGCGCCTGGTTCGTGGGCCTGGCCGTCGTGCTCGTGCTCAACGCCGCCATCGCCGCGGCCTACTACCTGCGGCTCATCTCAGCGATGTACTTCAAGACGACGAAGCGGGGCGTGCAGGCCGACGGCGGGATCGCCGCGGGCCTGGCGATGCTCGCCTGCCTCGTGCTCGTGGCCGTGATCACGGTCCAGCCGCGGCGGCTCTTCATGGCCGCCTCGCGGGCGGGCGACGCCGTCTCGGGCACGCTGCCGGTGGCCGTGGCCGACGCCCGGCCTACGATCCCCGGCTCTCGTTGATCTCTCCCGCGTCGATCCCTCATCTGCTCAGCGAATCATGTCCACCGCTCCCGACCAGGCTGCCGTCACGTCCGTCCTCGCCTCGGTGGCCGATCCCGAATCGGGCCGGCCGCTCACGGAGATGGGTCAGGTGCAGGCGATCTCCGCCTCGTCCGACGCGATCGCCGTGACGGTCGGTCTGACGACCCACTCGGCGATCCTCTGGAAGCCGACCGCCTCGCGGATCGAGGAGCTCGTGCGGACGCGGTTTCCGCAGGTGCCGAAGGTCGCAGTCACGGTCGTGCCCCACGACCGCCCGCCTACGAAGCTCGGCCAGATCGGCCTCGAGGCGAAGAGCGTGATCGCCGTCGGCTCCGGCAAGGGGGGCGTGGGGAAGAGCACGATCGCGGCCAGCATCGCGATCGGCCTGGCCCGGGCCGGCAGCCGCGTGGGCCTGCTCGACGCCGACGTCTACGGCCCGAGCGTGCCCCACCTGCTCGGCCTTTCGGGCCGGCCGCAGGTCGAGAACGGCAAGATCCTGCCGATGCTCGCCGCCTGCGGGCCGCACTCGATGCCGGTGATGTCGATGGGCTTCCTCGTGCCGCCGGGCGAGGCGGTCGTCTGGCGGGGCCCGATGCTCCACGGCGCGATCACACAGATGCTCCGCGACACGCTCTGGGGCCCGCTCGACTATCTGATCATCGACATGCCGCCGGGCACGGGCGACATCGCGCTGACGCTCTCGCAGGTGCTGCCGCTCACCGGCGCGGTCGTCGTTTGCACGCCGCAGGACGTGGCCCTGCTCGATGCCACGAAGGCGATCGCGATGTTCAAGAAGGTGAGCATCCCGCTCTTGGGCATGGTGGAGAACATGAGCTTCTTCGTCTGCCCCGACACGCAGAAGCGGTACGACATCTTCGGCACCGGCGGCGCCGCCCGCACGGCGAAGGAACTCGACATCCCGTTCCTGGGCGAGGTGCCGATCCAGATCCCGATCCGCGAGCATGGCGATGCGGGCAAGACGGCCGCCAACTTCGACGACCCGGCGAGCCGTCCCTACCTCGAGAGCATCTGCTCACGTCTCGTCGGTGGCATCGCCGCCGCAGCCGCCACCCGCCCGCCGCTCCCGAGCCTGCCGGTGCTCTGAAAAATAGGGACGGGAGCGAATTTCCCGTGTCTCACTTCGGCCACACTCGTCTTTCTGGCAAGGAAATTCGCTCCCGTCCCTATTTTTCATTTCCTGGCCGCACAATCGGCTTTTTCGTCAAGGTTTCGCGCCGTCCGTGCCGATGACCCCTTCGGGTAAAGGGGGGACGGCGCGTGATCTGTCATCGGCGGCGACTCGTATTCGTGCACCTGCGGCGCACGGGGGGCAACTCCGTCGAGGCGGCGCTGGGGGGCATCGTGCTCTTCGACCGCTGGTTCCGCCGGACCGACGTCTGGGACAACCAGTTGCATCGCGGCCGATCCTGGCGGAAATGGGATCGCCGCGGACACCGCATTCACGCCACGGCCGCGGAAATCCGGGCCCTCTATCCGCGGGAATTCGACCGCTTCTTCCGGTTTGCGATCGTGCGAAACCCGTGGCAGCAAATGGCGTCGCTTTACGGCCGGCTGCACCCGCACGACCGACAGCTCACGGGATTTCGCGACTGGCTGTGGCAGTTCTCGCTCGCACCGGGCACGGTGCCTCAGGCGAGCCTCTTCGATGAAAACGGCCGGTGCCTCGTCGATTTCATCGCGCGGTTCGAACAGCTCGACGAAGACTTCGCTATCGCGTGCGACCGGGCGGGCCTGCCGCGGATCGCCCTGCCCCACACGAACGCCGGCGGGCGACTCGACATGGCTGACATCTACGACAACGCCTCCATTCGGATCGTCGAGCGGCTCTTTGCAGCCGACATCGAGCGCTTCGGCTACACGTTCGGCGAAACCGCGGGCCCCACTGTGCAGCCGATCCGTCACGCCGCGTGAGGAGCCAGCCGTGAACCCCCGATTCATCGTCCATCACCCGCGGCGGCTCGTCTACGCGGAACTGCCGAAGTGTGCCTCGACGACGATGCACAAGCTGTTCCTCGACGTGAGCGGCATCCACGCCGACGTCGAACCGCACTACGGCATCTGGCGCGAGCCGCTCGCGGAAGCCCGGCAGGCCGCGGGGCTGGAGGCGGTCGAAATCGAGGACCATGCGGTCGACGGCTTCGTGCGGCGGCACCAGGGCTACCGGTTCTTCACGGTCGTCCGCAATCCCTACGGCCGCTGCCTCTCCGGATACGGCCAGCAGGTGCGCCGCTACGCCAAGCGGTTCCGCAAGCTCGCCTTCGCGAGGGCGAAGCTGCGGCAGATCCTGTCGAAGCGGCGGCCCGAAGACGTGAGCAGCCCACACCGCGTGGTCACCGAGACGCTCCAGCGGACGATCTCCTTCGAGGCCTTCGTGGAGGGCCTGCGGCGGCACGGCACCGCCTTCGACAAGCACTTCGACCTGCAGTCGAACGTCATCCGGCTCACGCGGATTCCCTACGACAGACTCGTGCCGATGGAGAGCCTCGCCGAAGGGCTTCGCGACCTCTTCACGGAGGGGAACGACCTCGCGAGCATCCCCGCGTTCAACGTGACCCGCTCCGGCCAGGCCATCGATCGCCTCACGCCCCAACTCAAGCGGAAGATCCACGAGCTCTACGAGCCCGACTTCCGCCAGCTCGGCTACGCCGCCTGAGAGCCCTTATCGGCGCAGCTCCGTTCTCACCATGCCGTCCGCTGGCAGGCTAGAATACGGTCATGACGTCGCCATCTGTCGCCGCCCTGCCGCGCACGCCGTTTGAGGAGCGATATCTCTCGCTGGCGCGGGACATCTGCCTGGCTGCAGTGCCCGACCCACGGTACGAAATTTTCCTGTTCGGCTCGCGGGCCAGGGGCCACTGCGACCACGCGAGCGACGTCGATATCGGGATCGCGGGCCCCGAGCCGCTGCCAGGAGGCGTCTCCCGCCTCATGAACGAGCTACTCGAATCCGACGTCCCCTGGCGGTGCCACGTCATCGACTTCGCGCTCGTCACCGACGAGCGTTTTCGCGGGCAGGCCTACGAAGGGCGGGAAGTATGGCGAGCGGCG
>JBILVW010000030.1:0-14410 GCA_044370205.1 Pirellulales bacterium
CGTTGGAACTGAAGGCGAGGCGGAGGGCCATGGATCGGTCCTGAGGAATGACTGTTCGAAGCCGGAGGAGTGTAAGCAGGACACAGGACCGCGGCTATGGCCAGAGCACGATGCGGCGCTCCACCCAGCCGGGCCGCACGGGCAGCCGCTCGAGCTCGGTGTAGTACATCGCGGCCGGGTTGACGCCCCGCTCTTCCATGCGGGCGACGTGCCCTGCCACTCCGGCGCACCGCAGCAGCTGCGGCAGCAGGCCACACCAGATCACGCCGATCGCGACGAGCAGAGCTGCAAGCCGCCACCACGGGGCAATGCTCAGGACTCGGCGCTGGGCTCGGCTCATGGCTCGACCACCTTCCTGAAGAGCCAGCCGAACGTGAGGCTCGCCATGCTGAGCGTGAGGGCGAGGTTCAGGAGCTGGCCGCCGACGTAGAGCACGAGCGGTCGGCCGCTGCCGAGCGCCGGCGCCAGCTCGCGGAAGTTGGTCTGCAGCCCCATGCAGACGAAGCCGGCGCAGAACAGCCAGCCCCGCAGCCGCGACGTGAAGCCCGTCGTGGCGCCGTCCACCCAGAGGGCCGCCTCCGGCGAGCGGCTGAAGAGCCACGAGCAGACGATCGACGCCGCCAGAAACCCGAGGATGAACTTCGGAAACCGCCGCCAGGCCTCGGCCGCCAGCGAGCCCTCGCGGTGATGGCGGTCATGATCGACCCAGCCCGCCCAGTAGACCGCCACGGCAAAGGCGATCACGCCGATCATCGAGTTCTGGATCATCTTGACGGTGGCGGCCACCTCGCCCGCCTCCTTGCCGAGCGACTCGCCGGCAGCGACGACGGCCCCCGTGGCGTCGATCGTGCCACCGATCCAGGCGCCGCCGACGATCGGGTCGAGCCCCATCCAGGCGATCAGCGGCGGCATGGCCACCATCATGAGCACGGTGAAGAAGAGCGAGAGGCCGATCGCGAGCGAGAGCTCCTCCTTCTTCGCGCGGCAGGCCGCGCCGGTCGCGATCGCCGCCGAGACGCCGCAGACCGACATGTCGGCCGACACGACCATGCAGAGCGACTTCGACGGGATCTTCAACAGATGCACGCCGGCCCAATAGGTGGCCACGAGCACGATCGGCGTGACGATCCACGAAGTCATCACGCCCGGCAGGCCGAGCTCGAGCAGTCGGCTGAAGAGCACCTCGGCCCCGAAGATCACGAGGCCGGTCTTGATAAGAAACTCGCCCGCGAGCGCCCGCCCGAGCCAGGCCGGCACGCCCACGAGGTTGCCGATGACGAGGCCGACGGCGAGCGCCCAGAGCGGATACTCGAGGTTGTAGTAATGGATGACCTTCTGGGCGCCGAGCAGGTAGGCAGCGCAGGCGAGCGCGGCGAGCACGACCGTGCCAGGCAGGCTCCCGCGGACCGACCGGCCGCCGAGCAGCGCTCCAGCCATTCCCACGAGCACGACCCAGCCCATGCCGAGAACCACGGGCACCGCCACGCTCTGCCCCTTCTTGTCGCGGAGGGCCTCGAGCGGCGAGTCGGCCCAGGTCTGCGGCTTGTCGATCGTGGCCGAAAGCGGCGTCGGCCAGCCCTTCGGATGCGCGGCTCGGCTGGCCGGCTCGTTCGCGGGCCGCGCCGTCCACGTGACGGCCAGCGCGACCGCGACGATCACCAGACCGATCAGAGTGGCCGCAGTGTCTTCATGAAGCTGTGGCGGACGAGACGAGGTATTCATGTTTTTAGGAATAGCGGGAGGCGAGGGGGTCGGCAAACGCTCGAGGAGCATTGGGCCGCCGCGGCCCACCGCGACGAGACTTTTGCCGCCCCCGAGCCGGCGATCCACGTAAGTCGGCTGCCCTCTAGCTGGAGGCGCTGCGGTAGCGGGCGAGCGCCCGCTGAAACACGATCCGCGAGATCACGAGCGCCACAACCGCGGCCGCCACGGCGCCGGCGACGGGCCACCAGGCATCGCCCACGAGCGGCTGGGCGATCACGCGGGCGGGCACGTTGACGACGAGCAGGATCGGGATCACGAAGGTGCAGAGGGCGCGGAGCGGACCACCCCACGGGCCGGAATAGATCTCGGCGGGATAGCGGGAGAAGTTCGTCAGATAGAACCAGAAATCGTAGAGGCTCTGGTTGCGGCCCATCAGGATCGTGGCGGCGGCAAGCATGATCACGAGGCCGTAGAGAATGGCCACTCCGCAGAGGATCAGCAGCGGATAGAGCAGCCAGGCGATCGGGGGCGGCGCGTAGTCCATCCGCGAAAGTGCCCAGGCGAGAAGCCCACAGCCCACGAGTCCGTTGGCGAACGACGAGAAATCGACCCGGTGCATCGAGAGCAGGAATTGGGCATCGAGCGGCCGCACGAGCACGGCGTCGAGGCCGCCCGTGCGGACCATTTCGGTGAGCTCCTCAGCGCTCGGCATGAACAGCGCCTGCACGATCGAGTTGATGATCAGCCCCGTGGCCACGAAGGCGAAGAACGGCTCCCGCGACCAGCCCGTCCCCTTCCCGATCTCCGGCGTGAACTGGAACACGAGCAGATAGAACGCCAGGTTCATCGACATCCACCCCAGGCTCGTAACGCACTCGAGCAGAAAATTCGCCCGGAACGTCATGTCCCGCACGAGACACGCCCGCGCGAACGTGCCGAAGATCGAGAGATAGCGACTCATCATCAGCCTCCGTAGGCCGAGTAGCGCCGGGTGCCTCGCCACCAGACGATCCGGCAGGCCACCGCCATCACGACCACCCAGCCCGCCTCGATCGCGAGCGCCCGCGTGAGCTCCGGCCCATGCACCTTGCCGAGCCACACCGCGGCCGGAAAGTAGGCCGTGTATTCGAATGGCAGCCAGCGGACGACGTCGGCCAGGTCGATGCCGGCGATGCCCGTCGGGATGCCCGCCAGCATGTCGATCGGAAACATGTGGCCCGAGAGCAGATACTGCACGAGCATGTAGGCGAACACGATGCTCGACACCTCGAGCACCCAGAAACCGAGCATGCCGAGCGTGGCCTCCATAAAAAAGCCGAGCAGGAACGAGAGTCCGAGCGAGAGCACGAAGGCGGCGATCGTCGCCGCCTCGGGCACCGGCGGAAAATAGCTGCGGCAGATCCAGAAGACCGTGGCGAATGGCAGGATCGCGACGGCGTAGTAGACGAGCTTGTGGGCGATGCGGGCGGCGAGCAGGAACGACACGTAGTCCACCGGCTGCACGAGATATTTTTTAATCGATCCGTCGCGGATGCTGCGGGCGATGCCGCCGGCGAGGCCCGGCATGCTGGAGAAGGCCCGCGTGACCATCGTGAGCAGGTAGTAGGCGACGATGTCGGTCTTCGAGTAGCCGGCGATGTCGCCGCGGCTGGTGGCGGCGAACACGGCCGTCCAGAGGAACACCTGGGTCACGATCGGTAGAAACCGCATCGCGGTGCCGAGGATGAAGTCGCCGCGGTAGGCGAGTCGTTCCTCGAGGCAGATCGCGAGCATCGTCCACCAGATGCGAAGCCGGATGACGAATTCGGCGAGCGGGCCAGGACGGCCGGCGGTCGCTGCACGGTCGCTCATACAGGAGCCTCCGCGGCGGCGGGCCGGGTCGCCCCCGACCGGAAAAGCCCAGCCACGATCTCCTCCAGCGGCACATCCTCCACCGACACGTCACGCACGCCCGTGCCGCGGAGGATCTCGGGGAGCACGTCGGCGATCCGATTGCGGTCGATTCGCAGGACGACCCGCGGCCCCCGCACCTCGCAGGCAAACCCGAATCGTTCCAGCGTGCCGGGGGCCGGCGGCTCGTCGAGGTCGAGCGTGACGATCTTGTGCGTCGTGAACCGATCGACGATCTCGGCAAGCGAGCCGTCGTAGAGGATGTCGCCGTGGGTGATGACGACCACCCGCTCGCAGAGGGCGGCCACGTCCTTCATGTAGTGGGTGGTGAGCATCACGGTCGTGCGGCGTTCGGTCTGCACGTGGCGGAGGAACTCGTGGATCGTGTGCTGAGCGACGACGTCGAGGCCGATCGTGGGCTCGTCGAGAAACAGCACCTCCGGCTCGTGGAGGAGTGCCGCCACGAGTTCGAGCTTCATCCGTTCGCCGAGCGACAGCTCCCGCACCGGCTGCAGGATCAGCTTCCGCACGCCGAGCAGATCGACGAGCTCGTCGCGCACCCGCTCGAACCGGGCGGGATCGAGACGGTAGATCTCCTTGTGGAGCCGAAAGCTCTCGGCGGCGGGCAGGTCCCACCACAGTTGGTTCCGCTGCCCCATCACAAGGGCGAACCGCCGGCGGAAGTCGTCGGCCCGCTCCCAGGGCACGTGGCCGAGCACGTGGGCCGTTCCGCGCGAGGGCGTGATGATCCCCGACAGCAGCTTGAGAAACGTGGTCTTGCCCGCGCCGTTGGGGCCGAGCAGGGCCACGAATTCGCCGCGGCCGACCGTGAGATCGACGCCCCGCAGGGCCTCGACCGTGCGGCTCGTCCGCCGAAAAAGCCCGCGGAGGCTGGCGGCGAGTCCCTCCGGCTTGTCGTAGACGCGATACTCTTTGGCGAGGCCGGCCACGCGGATCACGGGATCGGCAGGCTGGCCGGCGCCGGTCGCGCCGTTGGTGGTGTGCATGCGGCGAGTATAGGTGACGAGAGGCCCGTTCCCGGGAGAAGACGGCATGTTCCGCGTCGGACTTGGACACGATACGCATCGGCTCGGCCCAGGCGATGGGCTCGTGCTCGGCGGGATCACGATCCCCCACGACCGCCGGGCCCTCGGCCACAGCGACGCCGACGTGCTGCTCCACGCGATCACCGACGCCCTGCTCGGGGCCGCCGCCCTCGGCGACATCGGCGAGATGTTTCCCGACACCGATCCCGCCAATCGGGGCCGCGATTCCGGCCAGATGCTCCGGGCAGCGGCCGACCGGGTCGCGGCCGCGGGCTGGCGGATCGCAAATCTGGATTGCGTGATTTTCGCCCAGCGTCCCAAAATCCTGCCGCACCGCCCCGCCATGCGGCGGCGGATCGCCGAACTGCTCGGCATCGACGAGGCGACCGTCTGGCTCAAGGCCAAGACGGGCGAGTCGGTCGGGCCGATCGGCGAGGAACTGGCCATCGGCGCTGAGTGCGTCGTGCTGCTGGAACGCTAGGCGGACGATCCTGACATTGCCGACCCGGAGCCACACGACGAGATGACGACGACCGCGGCCCTGCCGAAGATCGAGATCTACAGCACGCTCACGAAGAAGAAGACGCCCCTCGAAACCGTGAAGCCCGGCCACGTGGGGATGTATCTCTGCGGCCCGACGGTCTACAAGCCGAGCCACATCGGCCACATGGTCGGCCCGGTGATCTTCGACACGGTGAAGCGGTATCTCGAGTATTCGGGCTGGAAGGTGACGTGGGTGGTCAACATCACCGACGTCGACGACAAGATCATCGCCGAGAGCACGGCCCGCGGCACGACGATGGCGAAGCTCGCCGAGGAGATGACGGCCGACTACCTCGACAACCTCGCCTGTCTCGGCGTCGAGAGCATCGACTCGATGCCGAAGGCCACGGAGCACATCGGCACGATCATCGCCTTCATCGAGGGCCTGATCGCCAAGGGCTGCGCCTATGCGAGCGACGGCGACGTCTACTTCGACGTCACGCAGGATGCCGACTACGGCAAGCTCACCAACCGCTCGGTCGAGCAGACGCAGGGCGAAGGGGGCTCCACCGCGGAGCGGAAGCGGTCGGCCGCCGACTTCGCCCTCTGGAAGCAGGCCAAGCCGGGCGAGCCCTCGTGGGACAGCCCCTGGGGCAAGGGACGACCGGGCTGGCACATCGAGTGCTCGGCGATGAGCAAGGCGATCCTCGGCCCCCACTTCGACATCCACGGCGGCGGTCTCGACCTCGTGTTTCCGCACCACGAGAACGAGATCGCCCAGAGCGAGTCGCTGCACGACTGCCCGATGGCCACATTCTGGATGCACAACGGCCTGATGCAGGCGGCAGGCGCCGCCGGCAAGGTGGGCGGCCGGCCCCGCGGCAGTGAGCCGTCGGCAGCCGACGATGCCGCTGCCCAGGCATCAGCGGCCGACCACGCGGCCGCGCAGGCCGCCACGAAGATCTCGAAGTCCACCGGCGCCGAGCCCTTCAAGAACCTGCTTGGCCGTCACCGGCCGGAGGTGATCCGGCTGCTCCTGCTCTCGACCCACTACCGCAGCCCGATCCACTTCGGCGAGGAGCCGCTGGGCGAGAGTGCCCGGGCGATGGAGGCGTTCGAGCGGCTCTTCGGACGCTACCAGCGGATCAGCGGCAAGGCGTTTTACACGCTCCCCTGCCGCGACCGCCGTGCGGGCGACGCCGCCGTTGCGGCCGCAGGCGACGAGGTGAAGGCTCTCCGGGAAAAGTTTCTCGCCGCGATGGACGACGACTTCAACACGGCGATCGCGATCGCGACGCTGTTCGACTTCGTCCGCACGGCGAACAAGTTCATCGACCAGCATGGCCTGGAGGCGAAGAAGCCCGCCGCCGAATTGGCGGCGCTCGACGCGATGATGCTCGTGCTCCGCGAACTCACCGGCACGCTGGGCCTGTTCCTCAAGGAGCCCGCCGCACAGGCCGGCGGCGCCGACGAGGCGCTCGTCGGGAAGCTGATGGACCTCATCATCGAGATCCGGGCCAATGCCCGGAAGTCGAAGGACTTCGCCACGGCCGACCTCGTTCGCAACAAACTGTCGGAGGCGGGCATCGTGCTGGAAGACCGCCCCGACGGCACCGGCTGGTCACGCAAATAGTCGGGGCGTCCCGATCACGCGGCGGCAGACCGGTTCGAGGGCTGAACAACTCGCGATGCCCGCCGTTGCACGGGCGAGGTTCTCACGACTAAGCTTGTCGGGTCGAGGCTGCCCGTCTCGTTCCGCCACCCATATACTCTTCCCAACGGAGCCGTCACCGTGAGTTTTCGCAAGTCGCTCGTCACCGAGGTCGCCGAGGCCCTGAACGAGCAGATCCGCATCGAGTCCACGGCCGCGTTCCTCTATTTCTCGATGGCCTCGTGGGCGAGCGTCCGCGGCCTGAGCGGGATGGCCAAGTGGTTCCAGGGGGAGGCACATGGCGAGCTCACGCACATGAGCATGTTCGTCAAGTATCTCAACGACCGCGACTACCAGGCCAAGTTCGCCACGATCGAGGCGCCCCGGGCGACCTGGGAGAGCCCCATTGAGGCGTTCGACATGGTGCGGACGCAGGAGCATCACCTGCTCCAGCGAATGAACGACCTGATCGATGTCGCCGACAAGCACAACGATCACCTGACCCACAGCTTCCTGACGCAGTTCGTGCCCGAGCAGATCGCCGACACGGCCGAAGCCGACGACGTCCACGATCGGCTGATGCTCGTCGGCGGCGACGGACACGGCCTCATCCTGATCGACCAGGAACTCGGCCGGGAGGCCGTCGCCGAGGAGAAGTGACAGACAGCGCGTCCGCGGAAAGGCCGGGAGCGCGGGCCTTGCGGCTGGCTTGGTGGTGCGCGGTCGTCCCGGCGGGCATGGCAGCGAGGGGCTCCGGGAAGAGCGGTGCTCTGCGGCTGCGGACTGCTGCTGATGAATCTGCCGTTGGCGGTGATCTGCTGGGCAACCGCGGGCTGGGTGACGGACTTGCACGTGGTGAAGGTCGTCAATCGCAGTGCTGGCACGGTCGGCCCGATTCGCGTCTGGATCGAGACGCCGCGATCGCCGCGGGACGTGCTTGAAATCACCGCGTTGCATCCGGGAGAAACGCGAACATGGGCGGTCAACTATCCGGGGGAGGGGTCACATCGCATACCTGCCAGGTTAAAAATGCACGGCAGAATAGACCCACACCCTCCCCTTCGAGCGGCGATATATCGGCGAATTTCTCGTTTTAGGCAGCAATTCAGCCGAAACTCCACCTGCCATGGATCGCCGAGCCGCTCCAGCCCGGAGCCTCCATGGCTCTGACGAGGACCATATGGCTTGGACGTAGGGTCACCTGCCTCGGCGCCATGTTCCCCATCTCTCCCATGAGCACTTGTAAAAAAAAACTGGGAAGGGGCAAAACCACAGCTCAAAACCTTAGCTTTCAGCGATTGCCGTCATGAAATCGTACCGCCGCTGAAACACCTGACACCACGACTCCCACCGATGGGTGTGGTATCATCCGGTCTCTAAATCCCGATCAAACACTTCGCCCACCGCGGATTTCACTATGTCTTCCACGCTTGTGACCATTCGCCGTGCGTTCAGCAGCACCTCCGTGCTCTGCCTTACCTTGCTTACCGCGACGGCGGCAGTAGTCGCCGAGGTGCCGCCAACGGCTGACCTGCCCGCGATCTTCAATGGCACCGACCTCGCCGGCTGGAAGGTCGTGGGCGATCCGTACTGGAAGGTGGTCGATGGTGCGATCGTCGGCGAGAACGACGCCGAGAAGAAGGGCTCGATGCTCTACACCGACAAGCCGTACGGCGACGTGATCGTCGAGGGGGAGGTGCGGTTCACCGGCGAGATCGACAGCGGCATCATGGTGCGGAAACCCGAACTGCAGTTGCAGATCGGCGTCTCGCGGAGCCTCAAGAAGGACATGACCTGCTCCTTCTACACCGGAAAATATCCCGAGGAGGCTCGGGCCCCGAAGGCCGCTGACCTGCTCAAGCCCGGCGAGTGGAATCGCATCCGCCTCGAGGCCAAGGGCGACACGTTCACCGTCTGGCTCAACGGCCAGCAGGTGTCGCAGTACACGAGCGAGAAGTACCGCGAACCGGCCCCGATCGGCCTGCAGATCCACCCTGGCCTCGTGATGAAGGTCGAGTTCCGCGATCTGCGGGCGAAGCCGCTGGAGCCGAAGACCGCTGGCTGATCGCCGAAGAGCAGCGATCAGCCCTCCAGGTCTGCACGAACGGCATCGCAGAAACTGCGGACCCAACTTGGAAAGGCTGCCGACACGCCGTTGGCAGCGGCGACGAGTTCCGCGAGCCGGTCACTCCGTAGGATCGGATCGTAGGCGTGCCGGAAGAAATGGCGGAAGCTCTTCAGCTCCCGCACCTGGGACCGAAACTCCGGCGGCAGGAATTGCGGGCGGATCCCGGGCAGATCGAGCGTCATCCGTTCGAGTAGCCGCTCGTGATAATCCCCCGCCTTCTCGAAGTGGTTCTCGAACGCCTCGCACAGCCGTTCGAAACTCTTTTCGAGCACGTTGTACAGCCGGTTGAGCTCATAGCCGCAGGCCGAGAGATGACCGGCATGCTCGTCGACCAGACGCTCGCCGGCCAGTCGCGCGGCCTCCGCCATGACCGTGGCATCGGCCTTGAGTTCCTGTTCCAGGATCGCGAGCCCTATACGGTCCATGACTCTCCCTTCCGGCGGATCGCCGTCGCCAGCCGCGTTTCGTCAATGAGGCAGACATCGACGCGGCGCAGGCATCGCTCAGCCAAAAGGCTCGCCAGCAGGTAGACGCTCATGCCGGGCGGATCGGCCTCGAGCGCCAGATCGACATCCGACCACTCACGAAAGCGCCCCGGCTCGATCAAGGAGCCGTACACCCAAACCCGACTACCCGCCGGCAGGTACTCCCTGACTGCGGCGGCCAGCCGCTCCCGGACAGCGAGCCGCTCCTGCTCGCAGGCGGAATGTCGCGCAGCGATGGATTCGCGAAGCAGTTCCATGGAGGAATCGTACCGAGAATTCCAGCCGTCATCCGGTCTGCGCGGATTCAGCCAGAAAATCGCGGGACCTACGGCAGCTGGATCGCCATCGGCTCGCTCGTGCCGGCGGCCTCGGCCGCGGCCATGTCGCGGATATCCTGCGTGATCTTCATCGAACAATACTTCGGGCCGCACATGCTGCAGAAGTGGGCGCTCTTGAACGTCTCCTGCGGCAGCGTCTGGTCGTGGTACTTGCGGGCCGTCTCCGGATCGATCGCCAGCCGGAACTGCTCGTTCCAGTCGAAGTTGAACCGGGCCCGCGACAGGGCGTCGTCACGCACCCGGGCGTTCTTGCGGTGGCGGGCGAGGTCGGCCGCGTGGGCCGCGATCTTGTAGGCGATCACTCCCTGCTTCACGTCCTCGGCGTCGGGCAGCCCGAGGTGCTCCTTCGGCGTCACGTAGCAGAGCATCGCCGCGCCGCTCCAGCCGGCGAGGGCCGCGCCGATGGCGCTCGTGATGTGGTCGTAGCCCGGGGCGATGTCGGTGACGAGCGGTCCGAGCACGTAGAAGGGCGCCTCGTCGCACTCCTCCATCTGCCGCTTGATGTTCATGTCGATCTGGTCCATCGGCACGTGGCCGGGGCCCTCGACCATCACCTGGCAGCCCTTCTTCCAGGCTCTCCGCGTGAGCTCGCCGAGCACGTGCAGTTCGGCGAACTGGGCCTCGTCACTGGCATCGGCGATCGAGCCGGGACGCAAGCCGTCGCCAAGGCTCCAGGTCACGTCGTACTCGCGGAAGATGTCGCAGAGATCCTCGAAGTGGGTGTAGAGCGGATTCTGCTGCTTGTGCGTCATCATCCAGCGGGCGATCAGCGAGCCGCCCCGGCTCACGATGCCGGTGATCCGCTGCATCGTGAGGTGGAGGTGCTCCTGGAGCAGGCCCGCGTGGACGGTCATGTAGTCGACGCCCTGCTTGGCCTGCTTCTCGCACATGTCGAGGAAGTGCTGCGGCCGCATGTCGTCGATGTCGCCGCCGAGCTCCTCGAGCATCTGGTAGATCGGCACCGTGCCGATCGGCACCGGCGACGCATCGATGATCGCCTGCCGAATCGTGTCGATGTCCTTCCCCGTGGAAAGATCCATCACCGTGTCGGCCCCGTAGTGCACGGCCATGTGGAGCTTCTCCAGCTCCGTCTGCCGGTCGCTCGTGACCGCCGAGTTGCCGATATTGGCGTTGATCTTCGTGAGGGCCGCGATGCCGATGGCCATCGGCTCGAGCGACTTCGTGAGGTGCACGGTGTTGGCCGGGATCACCATCCGCCCGCGGGCCACCTCGCTACGAATCAGCTCCTCCGGAAGATCCTCGCGCTGGGCGACGAACTTCATCTCGGGCGTGATCTGGTTGGCGCGGGCGGCTTCAAGCTGGGTCATCGATCAATCTCCAAAAGTACGGCTGCAGACCTGCTATGCAGCCCCACAAAGGTAGCAAAATTTGCAGCGTCGTGGGGCTGAAACCAATTGGCTCGATCCCGGATTGGTTCGGCCGGCGGTGGCGTGCTCGCCGCCGGCGGATTTTGCCGTCGCATGCTCAACTGACGTGGTGCGCCAACTCTGGCAGGCAAAATTCACCGGACGGCTGCGCGGCGCCCCCGACCGGCCTCCTCACGATCGAATACCGAGTAAGGCAAACAACATTCGGAAGTAGGGCGCAGCGACACTCGATTCCCGATCGTGAGGAGGCTGGTCGGGGAAACCGGAGGAGGAGCGCAGGGATATCCGTAGCTATGTGCGTTCCATCGGGTACACGGGTGGCGGGAGGAATCCCGTAGCGACGACGGAGGTTTTACCGCCAGCCGAACCAATGCGGCTCCGCATCAGCCCCTCACGCAACCACCCCCACTACAGCGTCTTCAGATACTCGAGCACCGCCGTCTTCTCGTCCTCCGAAAGTGCGTCCGGGAAGTCGTGACCGGCGCTGCTCTTCCCCGGCTTGCGGGTGTCGAAATACTGGCGGCGGACGGAGGGGAGGAGCTTCCCGTCGGGAAGTGATTCCAGTTCTTTGACCTCCAGACCGACGCGGGATTCGTCGTAGCCCGCGGGTGTCCGCCGCCAGACGGTCGGCCGCTTGCCAGGATGGAGCACGTGCCAGAGCGTGGGCACGGAGCCGTTGTGGAAGTACGGGGCGGTCGCCCAGACGCCGTCGAGCGGCGGTGCCACATAGCCGGAGCCGGTGGCCCGGTCGGCGAGAACCCGGCCGTCGGCACCCATGTGGCCGAACCAGCTCGCGTTGAGATCCGACCGTTCCTTGCTCGTGAGCGAATCGAGCCGCACACGGTCGGTGCCGATCTCGTCGATGGGCACGAGCCGCTCGGGATACGAGCCGTCGGGGCCATAGGTGCCGTGGCAGGAGCCGCAGTGGGCGGAGAACACGGCCTTGCCGGCCGCGGCCAGCGAGGCGTCGATGGGGCCGGGCCATTTCGGCGGCTCGAGGGCCGTGATCCAAGCCTCGATGTCGCGAAATTCGTCCTCCCACTCGGCGAACTTCTCGGGGCCGTTTTCCTTGACGAGCAGGAACTGCATCAGCATGCGATGTCCCTTGGCCGCAAAGCCGTCGGCGTAGAGGCTCTTCCGTGTGCGGTAGTGCCACCAGGCCGGGGCGTCCATGTCGTGGTGCACGAGGTCGAACCGCGGCGGCCGCTGCACGATGTTCAAGGCGGCGTCGCGGTGCCGCATCAGCGCCACGCCGAAGATCACGGCGTTGGTCGTGCCGTTGGTCGTGCCCAGCGGGAGGAGCAGCGACCCCATGTCCATGTGGCCGAGCGGCTTTCGCTGCTTCACCTTCAGGAGACGAACCTCTTCCGTGAGCGTTTCCAAGGCGTAGTTCGAGTTGGGCGCGCCGGGAACGAGCTTTCCGTTGACCTGCCCCTGGTGGCAGGCGAGGCAGCTCATCGTCCACGAGCCGTCGGCCGAGACGACATATTGCACCGACCGCGACGGATCATCGGGATGGGGCAGCAGGCCATACCGCTCCATGGCGAGCCGCCGTCGCTCCTCGGGCGTGGCCTGCTCCGCCCGCGAGCGCAGCGGCTCTTCCCAGGTGGTCCAGAGGGCGTCGAACACCTCCTGGTCAAAATCAGGCGGCAGGTAGGCCTGCGTGAGCAAATGCTCGTGGCCGCGGGCTGCATCGCTCGCCCGGGCGTGGGGGGCCGCGCAGCAGACGAGGGCCGCGACGATCACGTGGCACAGGAATCGACGTTCGACGGGCCGCGGGTCCATGGCATACTTCGAGGACAGTTTGTGAGACCGAGCGCAAAACGTTCGCAGTATAGGCCCCTCCCGCATGCCGGCCGCCAACCCCATCCTGATCCCGGAACTCCGCGTGATGCTCGCCGAGGGCGACACGGCGGGGCTGCGCGAGGTGGCCGAGGAGCTGCACCCGGCCACGGTGGCAGAGTTTTCCGAGGGGCTCGACGACCGCGAGCTCTGGCAGATGCTCGACGCGATGGCGGTCGAGCGGCAGGCCGAGGTGTTTCCCTACTACCCGATGGCCCGCCAGGTGGAACTCGCGAAGGCGGGCGACCGGCCGCACCTCGGGGCGCTGCTCGAATGGATGGCGGCCGACAACCGCGACGACCTCCTCCGTGAGCTCGACCCCGAGTTCGTCGAGGAGATCCTGCCGCTCGTCGCAAAGGCCGAGCGACACGACATCCGGATGCTGCTCTCCTGCCCGGAGGGCTCGGCCGGCTCCCTGATGACGACGGAGTACGCCTCGCTTCCGGCCGACATCACGGCGGGCGAGGCGATCACCCGGCTGCGGTCGCAGGCCCCCGACAGCGAGTCGATTTACTACATCTACGTGCTCGACGCCGAGCGGAAGCTCGTGGGCTTCGTATCGCTCCGCGACCTGATCCTCGCCCGCCCCACGGCCCTCGTCGCCGACCTCATGCAGCGGGACGTGATCGCCGTGCGGGTCGACGAGCCGAGCGAGAAGGTGGTGGACCTCCTCGCCCGGTTCGACTTCATCGCCATCCCGGTAGTGGACGACCACAACCGGCTCGTCGGCATCGTCACCCACGATGACGTGCTCGACGCCGTGCGGCAGGATGCCACCGACGACGCCCAGCGAATCGCCGCCATCGCGCCGCTCGGCGAGAGCTACCTCGACGCCGCGATCGTCTCGATGACCTGGAAGCGGGGCGTGTGGCTCGCGATCCTCTTCGCCACCGCCGCGATCACGGCGATGGTGCTCGCCAAGTCGCCGATCACCCACGCCTGGCTGATCGCCTTCATCCCACTCGTGATCGCCAGCGGCGGCAACTCCGGCAACCAGTCGGCCACGCTCGTGATCACGGCCCTCTCCACCGGCGACTGCAAGCTCTCCGACTGGCCGCGCATCCTCCGCCGCGAGTTCGCCCTCGGACTCCTGCTCGGCACGCTCCTGGCAGTGCCCGGCTATCTGCTCGCGCTCGTCTACGCGCCGTCACCCGTCCACGCACTCGTCATTCCGCTCACGATCCTGTGCGTGGTGATGCTCGGCACCCTCGTGGGCTCCGGCCTCCCCCTGCTCTTCCGCTCGATCGGCCTCGACCCGGCCCTCATGAGCAACCCCTTCGTGTCGGCGGTGGTCGACATCGTGGGCATCGTGCTCTACACCGGCATCTCCGTGCTCCTGCTCGGATAGGGAAGCTCGTTGAGGGAGGCTCGGGGCTGCCCACGCCCAGGAGCCGACGTAGGTGGCCAGCGAAGCCCGGAGGGCGAGAGCGCAGCCACCTCCGAGTGAGCGGAGGG
>JBILVW010000292.1:0-4150 GCA_044370205.1 Pirellulales bacterium
GCCCGATCTCGCCCGACGGATCAATGCGACCGGCCCCGCCGTGCTCGCCCGCGAGGCCGCCGCGATCGGTGCGGCGCTGATTCACTACAGCACCGATTACGTGTTCGATGGCAGCGGCACCGCGTTTCGCGAGGAGACCGCGGCCACCGGGCCGTTGAGCGCGTATGGCCACACGAAGCTCGAGGGGGAGGAGGCGGTGCGGTCGAGCGGCTGCCGCCATGCGATCCTCCGCACGAGCTGGGTCTACGCCGCCCGCGGCCACAACTTCGTGCGGACGATGCTCCGGCTCGCCGCCGAACGCGACGAACTGAAGGTGATCGACGACCAGCACGGAGCCCCCACCGGCGCCGACCTGCTGGCTGACGTGACGGCCGTCGTGCTCCGGCGGCTCCATGCCGACGCGAGCGTCTCAGGCACGTATCACTGCGTGGCCGCCGGCGAGACCACCTGGCATGGCTTCGCGAGGTTCGTGATCGAATGGGCCCGCAGCCGCGGCCTGCCCGTGAAGGTGGCCGCCGACCGGATCCTCCCCGTGCCCACCACGGAATATCCGACGCCCGCCCGCCGGCCCTACAACTCGCGACTCGACACGACGAAGCTCCGCCGCACCTTCGACCTCACGCTCCCGCCCTGGCAGACCGGCGTCGAACGGATGCTCGTCGAGATCACGGCGTGAGGGCTAATGGGAGACGGCCGCGACCGTTCATGGGCCCAAGGTGCCGACATGAATGCGGCTTGTTAGCCGTCGCCGGCAGGCCTTGACGCGATCTCAATGAGCAACGCCATGACCTTTTCGGCGTCGGCCACTGCGCGGGCGGCGTCGGCTTGTGAGACGGGGGCGACGTCTCCGTAATCGGATCGCAGGCGGGCCTGATAGAGCCCTCGGAGGGCCACCGAGCACTCCTGCGGCACGAGCCCGGGCTTGACTAACTCGACATCGACCGCGGCCTGGAGGCCCGTGTGGCGGCGAAAGGCTTTTCCCCGTGCCGCGAAGACCGCTGTGGCCGCGTGAAAACACGCGTAGTAGGCCCGCGCGCGGGCAAGCCGGTGGAATCCGCCCGCGAGCGCATACTTCGCCTCGTCCAAGCATTCCCGAGCCAGAGCCAACTCGCCCTCGACGGTGCGCCGTTTTGCCTCCTCACCCGTCATGCGGAAAAATCTCCACACCGTCTTCGTTGATCTGCAGCCGCAGAGGCGTCGCCTGGTCGATGCCGTGATACCAGCGGTCATGCGATCGGACGACCAGTTGCACACATCGGCCGTGCTCGAGGCCGGTCTCCCATGCCACATCGTGCATCGCGGTCTCGGCAGCCTGGTCCTGCTCGATGGCGGTGATGACGAGCAGGTCGATGTCGCTGTCTGGCTCGTCGTCGCCGCGGGCCTTTGAGCCGAAGAGGACCACCCGCTCCACGGGCCAGCGGCTCTGCAAGCGGGCGACTACCGCCGCGATCGTGACGCGGTCGCACTGGGCCAAGTGTAGAACGGATGCGTGAGCCATCACTGAATTCTACGTCAGGCCGCAGCCGCCGACGAACTGCGATGTCACAGCGATCACATAGTCGATGTGGGCGTCGGTGAGGCCCGCCAGTTGCGAAAAAGCCCGCGGCGGAAACCGGGGAATGCAGGCGGCATGGCGGACGTGTGAAAATGGTCTCAGCCGCCACATGATCCATTCCCATGAACATCCTCCTCCTCGGCAAAAACGGTCAGGTCGGCTGGGGGCCGTCGTGCTCCGGCGGCTCCATGCCGACGCGAGGCCTTGACAAAAATGTGTACGGCCGTACACATTGGTGCTTTGTGCATTTCGGCAACCAGCCTCGGAACTCGGCTCAGGGCAATCAACAATGCCGATACCGAATGCGGATCGAGCGGTCGTTCCGATCGAGAAGATCACGGAATACCTCCTCAATCCACTCCACCCGGTCGGCGGGCCGAAGGCAAGATGGCTGTTTGCTCTTGGCTATCGACTTGAATCCCCGCAAGAATGCAACGGTACGTTTTTTCCCCGGCTTGTTTCCGCCTTTCCTGCGAGGAGTTGATGACATGGCTATCAAGGAGCACGACTCTGTCGTCCTTGCCAGACCGCTTCCCGACCATCAGCTGCAGGCCGGAAACATCGGGGCGGTCGTTTTTGTTCACACTGATGGCAAGGGATACGAGGTGGAGTTTGTGGCAGGAGATGGCGCAACGCTCGGGCTTGTAACGCTCAAACCCGAAGACATTCGGCCCCTTGGCGCAGCTGAAATCCCGCACGCGCGGCGTGTTTCGGCGTGAATCTTGCCGCACGCTTCGCAGGGAGGAACGCCGGTGCTGCATGCGTTCGTGTCGGCCGTCCTGCCCGGGCTCACCGTCCGGCTCATCGAAGTTTTCCTGCCGCGCGAGGGTGGTTAGGGCCGGTCACGCTGGGCCGTTGGGGGGCATTGCCGGGCGGGGCCGGGGATGGTCTGCTTACGCCCGGAAAGGGACTCCATGCGACTCAACAGCCTGCTCTGCGCCTCTTTGTGCCTTGTCGCCCTCGCCTCGGAACCGACGGCCGGTCTCGCCAATGAGGGAGTTCCCTGGAAGATTTCTGTCGCGGCTGGCGACGTGGAACGATCGAACCTCCCGCTCCGGGCGCGGATCACCGTGCCCGAGGGCTCGCCCGCCGCGGAGGCCGGTGCCGCCGTGCGGCTCAAGCTCGCCGATGGCTCGCACGTGGACGGACAGATCGTGCCCACCGAACTCTTCGCGCCCGTGCCCCGTGGCCCGTTCGGCTTCGCGCACCGCGACATCGTGTTCGTGCTGCCCAAGCTGGCGGCCGGCAGCACAGTGGAACTGCAGGCGGAGCTCCTGCCGGCGGCTGAGGAGGCCGGCGCGGCCAAGCCCGAGCCGCGATTGAAGTGGACCGAAGAGCAGGGGGCGGCGGCGCTCCTGCTCGCCGGCAAGCCCGTCGTGCGGTACGAGATGCCCACCTACGACGCCTCGAGCGCCGAGAAGCAGCTCCTCACCTACAAGCCGTTCCACCATGTGTTCGACCCCGTCACCGGCATGCGGCTCACGAAAGGCGACGGCGGCCAGTTCACCCATCACCGCGGCATCTTCTTCGGCTACAACCGGATCTCGCACGGCGACGACAAGAAGACGATGTCGGACTGCTGGCACTGCGTGAAGGGAGCCCGGCAGGAGCATCGGCAGATGCTCGAGGAAGTGGCGGGGCCGGTCGAAGGCGTGCAGCGGGTGGCGATCGACTGGATGGGGAGCGACGACTCCCGAGTGCTCGGCGAAACCCGCGAACTGGAGATCGTGCCCGTGCCCGGCGGCACCATCATCGACTTCGCCAGCCGGCTCGTGGCCGACGCGCCCGTCCGCCTCGACGGCGACCCGCAGCACTCGGGCGTGCACTTCCGTGCCTCCAACGAGGTGCACGACTCGACGAAGGACCAGACCTTCTATCTGCGGCCTGGCGTGAAGGCCGAGCCAGGGAAGTTTCGCAACTGGCCCGACGACAAGACCTATGTGAACGCCCCGTGGCATGCCGCCAGCTTCGTGGTGGGCGGCCAGCGGTACACCGTGCTCCGCGTGAACCGGCTGGACAACCCCGGCGAGGCGCGGATGAGCGAGCGGGACTACGCGCGGTTTGGCTCGTATTTCGAATACGAGCTCACGCCCGACCGGCCGCTGCAGGTGGGCTACCGGTTTTGGGTGCAGCCCGGCGAGCTGTCGCTCGACGAGGCGGCCCGGATTGCGGCCGATTACCAGACGCCCGCCGAGGTGCGGGTGACCGGCGGGTGAAAAGGCAATCCCCCGGCTTCCGCCCGGGGGCTTCCACAAACCGAACCATCGACCATTCATAAAAGCCTCCGGCGGAAGCCGGGGGACCCGAATGCTTAAAAGCCCCCAGGCGGAAGCCGGGGGATCTGTCTTCCATCAAGGAACTCCTTTCAATGACGGCGCAACAGGCGGCGAGCGGGACGGGCAAGGTTGCCAGCGTGATGAACGAGGTGCGGGTGTTCCCACCCCCGGCCGAGTTCTCCCGCAAGGCCCGAATCGGCTCGCTCGACGACTACCGCACGCTCTACGACGCCGCGGCCAACGATCCCGACGCCTTCTGGCACGAGCGGGCGATGGCGCTCCCGTGGATGAAGCCCTACACCAAGGTGCTCGACTGGCA
>JBILVW010000294.1:0-4146 GCA_044370205.1 Pirellulales bacterium
GGCACGGCCGAGTGGTTTGGCAACCTGAGCCAGCTCGACTTCGACATCGACTTCTTCGAGCGGCTGCTGGCCCGCAAGACCGACTCGATCGAGGTGCTGCGGATCCTCGCGGAGCTCGTCTCACGGAAGGGGATCGTGAAGCGGGCGGTCGATCTCGACAAGCGGCTCGTCGAGCTGATGCCCGACGACTTCCTCGCCCGCTACAACCTCGCCTGCTCGCTGGCCCGTGCCGGCCGTCCGGATGAGGCGATTGATTCGCTCTCACGCGCCATCCTCCTCGGCTACGACGACCTGTCTCACATGGAGACCGATCCGGATCTCGAGTCGCTCCACGACCATCCGGATTTCAAGGCGTTGCTCGACACCGATTGAGTCGAGTCCACGCCACCGTTCTCGGGTATGATGCCGGCCCGGCATTTCCCCTCCCGAGAGCACACATGCTCGATCAATTCGACACGATCACGGAAGCCTGCACGTTCATCTCCGGCAGGTGGGCCCACAAGCCCAAGGTGGCGATCATCCTCGGCAGCGGCCTCGGCGCCGCGGCGGCCGCGCTCACCGACGCGGTGACGATTCCCTACGAAACGATCCCCCATTTCGCCCGCTCGACCGCCCATGGCCATGCCGGCCAGCTCGTCTGCGGCCTGCTCGACGGCGTGCCTGTGATCGTGATGGAGGGGCGGATGCACGCCTACGAGGGCTATCCCCTCGCCCAGATTACGTTTCCGGTCCGCGTGATGAAGCGGCTGGGGGCCGATCTCCTGATCGTCACCAACGCCTGCGGCGGGCTCAATCCGCAGTTCCGCACGGGTGACCTGATGGTGATCGACGACCACATCAACCTGATGAACGACAACCCGCTCATCGGGATCAACGACGACCGGCTCGGGCCGCGGTTCCCCGACATGTCGGCGCCCTACACGCCGCACCTCATCGACGCCGCCCTGACAGTCGCCCGACGCGAGAACTTCGTGGCCCACCGCGGTGTCTACGTGGCGGTCACGGGCCCAAACCTGGAAACCCGGGCCGAGTACCGTTTCCTGCGGACGATCGGGGCCGACGTCGTGGGCATGTCCACGGTGCCGGAGGTGATCGTCGCGGTGCATGCCGGCATGAAGGTGCTCGGAGTCTCCGTGATCACCGACATGTGCCTGCCCGATGCCCTCGAGGTGGCCACGGTGGAAGCGATCCTCGCAGTGGCCCGGTCGGCGGAGCCCAAGCTGCGGGCGATCATCACGGCCGCGGTCCGCGACGCCGGTCGGGCCTGATACGGCTCACACCTGATCCGCACGCGGTGTTCCCACAAAGCCCCGGGCGGAAGCCCGGGGATCCCCAGGCTCCCGCCGGGGGCTTGTTGGGTCTTCATCTCGCCCATCACTCGCCGCCGAGGAAGGCACCGGTGGTCGTGGGCGTGTGGCCGATGCGGTGGGTCTGCACCTCGATGAACCGCCGGTTCGCCGGCACCTCGAACGGCCCCGTGTACACCTTCCAGGGGCCGGCGTAGCGGCGTTCTGTGCTCAGGCGGTAGCCAATCGAGGCCCCTGAATCGGCGCAGGCGAGCGATACGACGAAGGCCATCGATTCGCCGCGTTGCACCGCCTTGTCAAGAATCTCGGCGGCGGGAGTCATGGGCTGCACACCGTCCGGCGGCCAGATCTTCTCGGCAACGAGCCGCGTCTCGGGCAGCACAAAGCCGAGGTCGCCCGTGGCCGCGATCCAGGCGTCGAGATGTTCGCGGAGTCGCGCGATCCGCTCGCTGTGCTCGGGGGACTCGATCAGGTTCTCGACCTCCCACGGGTCGGTCTGCGAATCGTAGAACTCCTCGGCTGGCCGCCGCCCGGCGGCGAGCTGCCACTGTTCCGGCCGCTGGGGGCCGGTTTGCTCGAGCCGGTAGAGCTCGGCCGTCATCGGCAGCCGCTCACGGTAGGCGTTGCGGATGAGGTAGGGGAGTTCGGGCATGAAGTTCCGCGTGTAGCGGAACCGGCCGTCCGAGACCGTGCGGGTGCGGTCGTACACCTCATCGAAACGGTCAGCGTTGGCGTAGGCATGGCCGCGGCGATAGTCGTCGCGCTCGCAAGCGAAGCGGCCGAGGAATGGCGTGCCGTCGAGCCGGCTGTCGGGCTCGATTCCCGCGAGCGACAGCACCGACGGGCCGAAGTCGACGAAGCTCACCACGCGGCCGTCGCGGCTGCCGGCGCCGCTGCCGTCGGGGTGCCGCACGATGAGCGGCACCCGGAGGCCGGTGTCGAAGCAGGAGCGTTTGCCGCGAGGCAGGCCGACGCCATGGTCGCTGAAGAACATCACGACTGTGTCGTCGAGCAGTCCGTCAGCCTCGAGCTCACCGATCCGCTCGCCCACCCATGCGTCCAGTGCGGCGATGTTGTTGTAGGTTCGCGTGACAGCGTCGCGAACGTGCGGCGTGTCGGGATAGAACGGCGGCAGCGACACCGTCTCGGCCGCGACCACCTGCGGGCTCCGTTTCGCATCGGGAAAGGCCTGGCTCTCGTGGGTACCCATGAAGTTGAAAACGGCGAAGAATGGCTGCCCGTGGGCCCGATCCCGCCAGTGCGCCCGGTTTCCAGATTCGTCCCACACCGTCACCGGTTCCTGGAACTGGTAGTCCTTCTTGGAGTTGTTGGTGCAGTAGTAGCCGGCAGCCCGCAGCCGCTCAGGAAAACACCGCACGAACGCGGGCGGCAGGCCCTCGTAGGCCGGGATCTCGGCATGCGCCTCGGGATCCCGCTTCAAGGCGTCTTCGCTCGGTTTGTTGTTCCGCATGTGCATCGTGCCGATCCGGGTGCAGAACATCCCCGTGATCAGCGCTGACCGGGCCGGCGCACAGACCGGCGACGTCGCGAAGGCGTTGTCGTAGATGGCTCCCTCCCGCGCGAGCCGGTCGAGGTTCGGCGTGGGCACCGTCGCATCGCCATACGCCTTGATCCACGGGCTCATGTCCTCGGCCGTGAGCCAGACGACGTTCGGCGGCCGCACCGGCTCGACAGCGACGGCGGCCTGCGCGGCGAACATGCCCAAAATGAACAGCCACAGAACTCGCCACTGGTTTCGATCCCGACTCATGGCAGCCTCCTGCGGGGAATGGTAGCTCCCCTGTGGCGATACCGCGCCGCGGGGTACGATCTGAACGCAGAATCCAGCATCCAACCGGCCTATCGCCATGTTCGAACCAGTCCGCGGCAAGCCCGACCTCCCCGCCCTCGAAGCCTCGATCGCCGCCTTCTGGCGGAAGGAAGGCATCTACGCAAAGTCGCTCGAGCAGCGGCGAAATGCTGGGCGGTTCGTGTTCTTCGAAGGCCCGCCGACGGCCAACGGGATGCCGCATCCCGGCCACTGCCTCACGCGGACGATCAAAGATCTGTATCCCCGCTACCGCACGATGCGGGGCGAATACTGCGAGCGGAAAGCGGGCTGGGACACCCACGGCCTGCCCGTGGAGGTGGAGGTCTGCAAGGAGCTGGGCATCCACTCCAAGGCCGAGATCGAGGCCTACGGCGTCGAGCCCTTCATCCACAAGTGCCAGGAAAGCGTCTGGCGGTACATGAAGGAGTGGGAGACGCTCACCGAGCGGATCGGGTTCTGGATCGACCTCTCCGCCGCCTACGTCACCTACCACCAGAGCTTCGTGGAGAGCGTCTGGTGGGCGCTGGCCGAGCTCTTCAACAAGGGGCTGCTCTACGAGGGGCACAAGATCGTCTGGTGGTGGGCACAGGGGGGCACCGCGCTCTCCAGCGGCGAGGTGGGACAGGGCTACAAGGAGGTGGCCGATCCGAGCGTGTATGTGGCGTTTCCGCTGCTCGACGAGGCCGGCCGGCCGACGCCCCGCAGCCTCGTGGCCTGGACGACGACGCCCTGGACGCTGCCGTCCAACCAGTTCGCCGCAGTGAAGCCCGATCTCGAGTACGTCGTCCTCCGCGAAGCGGGCGACATCCCCCGGCTCCCGCCGGGGGCTTCCTTCGAAGCCCTAAGCGGAAGCGCCGGGACTCCTCCTTCCGTGGAAGCCCTAAGCGGAAGCGCCGGGACTCCGAGCCCGTCCACCGCGGAGCTCGTGGTCGCCGAGCCGCTCGCCACCGCTCTCGGCGAGAAGCTCAAAAAGACCTTCGAAGTGGTCGCGCGTTTGAAGGGCGCCGA
>JBILVW010000293.1:0-4146 GCA_044370205.1 Pirellulales bacterium
CCGGATGATTCGTGTAGATCAGCACCGGCCGCCCGCCGAGATCCGGATGCGAGCCTCCATCGGGCTGCTTCAGCACCCGCACCGCATGAAAGTGCCGCCGCAGGTAGCGGCGGACGTAGAACATGAACCAGCCGTTGAGCCAGTGCGAGAACGGCGGCAGCTCCGCCTCTCTCTCGCCTGGGGCTGGATTACGGGTGACGGTGGTCATTCGATTGACGGGGGCTGGGGTGGCGGCGTTGCAGGGAGATGGTAGCCCGGGATCCCCTGGCTTGCGCCTGGGGCTTTTATGGGCATGAGCATGGCACGCGATCACAGGCGTCCCCGTGAGGGGCTGCCCGTGCCCTCGAGCCGGCGTTGCTGACAAGCGTAGCCATGGATGGCGAAGCGCAGTCAGCATCGAGTGAGCGAAGGGCAGGATGCCCGAAGCGAACGTCCGGCGAGAGGGCACGGGCAGCCCCGAGCCGCAGCGGCCAGCCCGTCAGACGGCGACGGCGGCGCGGGCGGGGCTCGCGCGGGCGACGAGCTTGTCCTGATCGACGCAGTCGGCGGCGATCCAGCCCGACATCATCACCATGGGCATGCCCGGCCCGGGATGGGCCGAGCCGCCGGCGAGGTAGAGCCCCTCGATGTCGGGCGACCGGTTCGCCGGCTTGAAGGCGCCCATGAACGTGCCGTGGCTCGCCAGGCCGTAGATCGCCCCGTCGAGCACGTGGTAGCGGTCGTTGATGTCCTGCGGCGTGAGCGCCTTCTCGAACACGATGTGCTTCTCGAGATCCTTCATCCCGGCGGTCCGCTCCAGCTTGCGGATGATCGTGTTGCGATACTCGGGCAGCATCTTCTTCCAGTCGTGATGCGGCCGGAGATAGGGCGTGTGCACGAGCACGTAGAGGGCCTCGCCCCCGGGGATCGCGACCTCGGGCTCGGTCACGGCCGGGGCGCAGACGTAGCAGGTCGGATCGGGGGCCGGCTCGCCGCGGCGGTAGATCGATTCGAACTCCGCGTGTGGATCCTCGGAAAAGACGAAGTTGTGGTGAATGAGCTGCTCGTACCGCTTGTCGAGGCCGAGATAGAGCACCACGCCCGAACAGGCGGGCTCGTACTTGCGACGGCCGAGAAACCTCCGCTGCGGCTGGCCGTCCACGAGCTCGCGATGGGTGCGAACGCTGTCGGAGTTGCTCACCACCGCGGCAGCGCGGATCACCTCGCCCGAGGCGGTCTCCACACCCTGCACCCTGCCCCCCTCGACGAGGATCCGGCGGACGGGCGTCTTCGTGCGGATCTCGACGCCGAGGTCGACGGCCAGGCTGGCAAGGGCCCGCGGCACGGCGCCGGTGCCGCCGCGGGGATACCAGACGCCGTCGTTGGACTGCATGTGGGCGATGCCGCAGAGCACGGCCGGCGACTGCTCAGGGCAGCTGCCCACGTACTGCGTGTAGTGGTCGAACATCTGCGCGGCCCGGCTGTCGGGCACGTAGGACCGCACCGTGCCCGCCACGCTGTGGCCGGGCCGCATCCCGATGAGTTCCTTGACGAAGCCGACCGACAGGCTCTTGCGGACGTTGATCATGTCCCGCATGCCGCCCACGCTCCGCCAGAAGAAAAACTCGTCGGAGATCCGGTGGAGCCGCCGCGAGAGATCCATGAACCGGCCGTAGCCGTCGCCGGAACCGGAGCCGGGGGAAAAGGCGTCGAGGTTCGCCCGCATTGCCGGCACGTCGGCGACGAGATCGAGCGTGGCACCGTCGGTGAAGAAGCTTCGCCACTGCGGGTCGAGCGGCACGAGGTCGAGCGCGGATTCGAGTTCGCGGCCGGCCTCGGCGTAGATCCGCTTGAGCACCCGCGGGATCGTGAGGATCGTCGGCCCCATGTCGAACCGGAAGCCCTGCTCGGCGAGCACGGCCGCCTTGCCGCCGACCCAAGCATTCTTGTCGCAGAGGGTGACGCGATAGCCGCGGGCCGCGAGGGTGCAGGCCGCTGCCAGGCCGCCGAGGCCGCCGCCGATCACCACCACTCGGTCGCCGCCGCGTCCCCTGTCCTCACCGCGTCCGTTGTTCATGTGCACCCTACCCTGACTGCGTTGCGTGTGTGTTCGATTCGATGCCGAGGTGGTCAGACCGCACCGGCGGCTGCCCGGCTCCGGCGGCTGCGTTCCCGACCGGCGGTGTGATCATCGCCACCGGCCGTCGGCACGCCGAGGTCGGCAAGCAGCAGATCGGACGTGATGCGGGCCGAAGAGTAAATCACAGGCAGGCCGCTGCCGGGATGCGTGCCGCCCCCCACGAGATACATCCGCTCGACGTCCTCGAAGCGGTTGTGCGGCCGCATGTGAAGCATCTGCCCGAGGTCGTGGGAGAGATTGAACGTCGCGCCGCGATAGATCTCGTAGCCTTCCTGCCAGTCGTCGGGCGTGAGCATCTTCTCGTAGCGAATCCGCTCCCGGACTCCGCGAATGCCGATCCGCTCCATTTGATCGAGGGCCACCTCGCGATACCGAGGCGCCTCCCGCCGCCAATCGACGTTGGGGTGGCGATGGGTGACGGGAATGAGCAGGTAGAGCGTGCTCATGCCGCGGGGGGCGAGCGTGGGGTCGGTGATGCAGGCGTTCTGCACATACATCGACGGATCATCGCTCAGGACATGGCGATGCTCGATGGCGGCGAGATTCTCGCGGTAGTTCTCCGACAGGTAGATGTTGTGGTGGGCCACGTCGTCGTACCGGCCGTCGATGCCGAGGTAGAGCATGAACGTGGAGCAGGAAAACCGCCGCGAGGCGATCTTCCGATCGCTCCAGCGGCGCCGCAGCCCATCGGGCACGAGCCTGGTCATGCTCCGCGCGAAGTCGGCGTTGACCACCGTGGCGTCGGCGGCGTAGCGGCCGCGGGGCGTCCGCACCGCGGTGATTTTCCGCCCCTCGAATTCGAGTGACTCGACCGGCTCCTCGTAGTGGATCTCGACCCCCATGTCCTGGGCGAGCCTGGCCATCGCCACCGAGACGGCGCCGCAGCCACCGATCGGGTGATACACGCCATGCTCGTATTCGAGAAACGAGAGGATCGAGAACAGGCTCGGGCAGCGGAACGGCGACATCCCGAGGTACTTCGACTGGAACGTGAAGGCCAGTCGGATTCGCTCGTCGCTGAAGAACGTGCCGAGCTCGGAGTCGAGGCTCTTCCACGGCTTGAGGATCGGCATCAGCTTGAAGAGATCCGGCGTGGCCAGGTCCATCCAGCTCTCGAACGGCTGCTCGAGAAAGGGCGCGAACCGGGTGAACTTTTCCCGCGTGGCGGTCATGAACCGCGTGAACGATCCGGCGTCGGCCGGCGAGAGCCGCGACACCTCGGCCTCCATCCGCTCGACGTCGGGCGTGGCCATCAGCTCGCCGCCGGCGCCGAACACCAGCCGATACTGCGGATCGAGCCGCACCATCTCCACCTCGCGGCGGAGGTCGTAGCCGCAGGTGGAGAAGATCTCCTCGAGCACCCTGGGATAGAGGAAGAACGTCGGCCCGAGGTCGAACTTGAAACCCTCGGGGGAGCTGATCGTGCTCGTGCGGCCGCCGGGCACGGCCATCCGCTCCAGCACGCGAACCCGCAGGCCGGCCTTGGCCAGCAGCATCGCCGAGGCGAGGCCGCCCGGACCGGCTCCAATGATCGTGACGGTCCGCGTCATCCATGTCCTTCCGCAGCCGCGGTGGCTCCGGAAAGAGATGTTTCCAAGAGATCAGCCAACCCGCAACCGAACGCCCGTAGTGTAGGGGCAACGGAAGCGCGGTCAAGAAAACCGCTGGATTCGCCACATCCACGCCAACTGGCGAAAACCGCCGGTTGGGGGCACGTGCTCGCCGCCGGCGGATTTTGACGACGCATGCTCAACTGATGTGGTGCGCCAACTCTGGCAGTCAAAATTCACCGGCGGCTGCGCGCGACCCCCAACCGGCTCCCGTATCTCGTCTTGAGTACGGCCGGGAGGGGTCGCTCATGCCCTGGGAGCCGGCGTTGCTGACCAGCGCAGGCAGGATGCCGAAGCGCAGGCAGCATCGAGAGAGCGAAGGGCAGGATGCCCGAAGCGAGCGTCCGGCGACGGGGCGTGAGCGACCCCGACCCCACGTTGGACGTTGCTTCTCTCCGCCTCAGCCCTGATGATCGG
>JBILVW010000031.1:0-14358 GCA_044370205.1 Pirellulales bacterium
GCTGCTCGTTCACGCCCGCACTCGACCGGCTCCGCCGCCTGCAGGCCGTGCAGAACACGTTTCTCGGCGGGTTTCAGGCGCTGGCGGCGCTGGGCCTTCTGCTTGGCACGGCCGGCGTCGCGGCGGTCCAGGCCCAGGGGCTGCTCGAGCGGCTCGACATGCTGGCCGTGCTGAAGGCGATCGGATTTCGCTCGGCGACGCTCCGGCGGCTGGTCATCGGCGAAACCCTGCTGACCGTCGGCCTTGGCCTCGCCGCGGGTAGCCTGGCGGGGTGTCTCGCCGTCGCACCGCTGCTCGCCGGCGGCACGGGGCGGGTGCCGCTGGCCTGGATGGCCCTCGCCGGTGGCCTCGCGCTCGCGAGCGCCGCAGTGGCCTGCCTCGTCACGTCCAACTGGCAGGCCATTCCCGAACGGCCGCGGGCACGCTGAGAAATCGCCGCGGCGGGCGACGACGGATTATCTCGTCAAAAGGCCCTCGCCGATCTGCCGCCACACGGCTTCCGGCGTGATCGCATCGAGGCACTCGTAGGCAGGCCCGTCGGTGCGTTCGCAGGTGTTGCGTTCGCACGGCCAGCATCGGAGCTGCGTCGAGATCACCTGCACTCGGCCGGGGCCGAGCGGTCGAGTATGCCGTGGATTGCCGGCACCCCAGACGACCTGCACGGGAGAGCCACAGAGTGATGCCACGTGGGCCAGCCCCGAATCATTGGCGACGGTGAAGGCCGCCTGCTGAAAGTGTCGTCGCAGGATCGGAATGGGACCGCGGGCGGTGCAGTCGACGAGTCGGAGTGACGAGTCCGCACAGAGCGATCGGGCCAGCGGTGCGTCACTGTCGCCCCCGACGACGACTCCGCGGAGTCCCGTTTCCGCGACGATCAGGCGAGCCAACGTCGCGAATCGTTCCACCGGCCAACGCCGGGCATCCGCTGCCGACCCGGGAGCGAGCAACCAAAAAGGCTCCTGCGGCGGCTCGAGGACCGGGAACCCTCCCCAGGCTTCGTCGGCGGAAAAGTGTCGCGGCCGGCCATCCGTGGGCTGCCAGAACTCACTCGCCGGCGATTCCGGCCGCAGCGCATTCGGCAGGATCTGCATGTAGGTGTCGGCACGGTGCCGCGTCTGGCCGTCGTTCGGCACCTGCCTCGTCAGCAGCCAGCGTCGGGCATCTCCCGCATATCCCCACCGCTCGCTCGCCCCGGAGCGAAAGATCTGCCAGGCGGCGGTCAACGAATTCGGGAGCGAGATCGCGATGTCCCACGGGCCGCGAAGCCGCGCCACATGCCCGGCGGCCTCCAGCGACGTCCATTTCTCCCAGAGACTGCGGTGTCGCGGCACCGGCACCGCGATGACCTCGTCAACGAGGTTGCGAAACTGGATGTGCTCGACCCATGGCACGCAGAAGGCGGTCACGTGGGCGTCGGGGTAGATGGCTCGCAGCCGGTCGAAGAACGGATAGGCCATCACCTGGTCCCCGATCCAGTTCGGGGTGCGGACCAGGATTCGGCGGCGAGAGGTCGTCGATTCAGCCATCGGGTGCCCGTGTCCGAGCGGCGGCACGATTCACCGGACGCTCGAGCCGCAACGGTACCCGTGCTGCCGAAGGCCGACAACCCGCCCGGAGGCAAGGACTTCCGTGGTATGATCCGCCCTCGGCTCCGACGGCACCAGATCACGGCCGCGGCCCGCTGGAGAAACCTCGATGATCCAATTCGCCGGCATGCTCGCCGCGATCGGCCTCACGGCCCTCTGCTGGGGGGCTTACGGTCCGGTGCTGCACTTCGGCAGGGAGGCGATGCACTCGAGCCTGCGGCCGTTCGTATGCGTGGGGGCCGCCTACTTCGTGATCGCCGTGGTCGTGCCCCTCCTGCTCCTGGCTCGCGGCGGTGAACGAGGGAGCTGGACGACCAAGGGCACGCTGTGGAGCCTGCTGGCCGGTTCCGCGGGAGCCCTTGGTGCGCTCGGGGTGATCCTGGCCCTCGGATTCGGCGGGAAGCCGATTTATGTGATGCCGCTCGTTTTCGGCGGCGCTCCGGTCGTCAACACGCTGCTCTCGGCGACGCTCGGCCGGGCCTTCAACCAGCTGAAGGCTCCGTTTCTCGCAGGCCTGATCCTCGTCATTCTCGGGGCCGTCACGGTGCTCGTGTTCAAGCCGCAGCCGAGCGTCGCCGCCGCGGCCCCGGCAGCGGATGCCGTCGATGCCGCTGCGGCAACGCCCACCTCCGTTGCAGCCGCCGTCCGTGGCCCCGAGCGATTCGTCGAAGTTCTGCTCTCGGTCACGCTCGCGATGATCTCCTGGGGCGCATACGGCCCCGTCCTGCACCGCGGGCAGGCCGCGATGGGAGGCAGCCGCCTGCGGCCACTCGTCTGCGTCGGCGCCGCCTATTTCGTCATCGCCGTCGTCCTGCCGATACTCCTCCTCGGACCGCTCGGCGACACGGGCCAGTGGAACGTCAGCGGGACCATCTGGAGCCTCGCCGCTGGATCACTCGGCGCCTTGGGAGCGCTCGGCACGATCCTCGCCTTCACCTGCGGCGGCAAACCGTTCACGGTGATGCCGGTGGTGTTCGGCTGCGCGCCGGTGATCAACACCCTGGCGACGATCGCCCTGGCCCACACGCCGATGGCCGCGGTCAGCCCGTTCTTCCTGGCGGGCATGCTCGTCGTGGCGGCCGGGGCCGCGGTCGTGCTCGCCTTCGGACCCCGTGGCCACGCACCGGCACCGAAGCCGGCCGCCTGAAGCCACGCCCATCAGGTTTGGCGGGTATTGCCGAACCAATCGATGTGATGCCGGGGGGCGAAGCCGACGTGGTGACGGTGGCAGGCTTCCTGCAGCCATCTGCCCGCCCGATCGAGTTCGTCCGCCGTGCGACCCTGCGGCATGAACAAGACCTGCCGCCGCTCGTGCGGGGCGACGCCAAGAGCCGTGATCCATTCCAACGCCTCGGCACAATCGGCCGCGCCGTCGATCACGAACTTGAGCTGCCAGCGGCCGGCTTGCATGAGCTGCCGCAGCACGTCGTCCCGCCGTCTCGCCGCCTCGTGCCGCGGGGCCCACGAACCGGCCACGTCGACTCCCGGCGTCGATGAGGCGAGCTTCGGGCTGATCGACATCAGATCGACCGGTGGTACCTGCCCGCCAGGAAGCACGGTGCCGGCCGTCTCCACCGTGACGTGCACGCCCGCCTGACGAAGCGCCGCGCAGAGGTCGAGCGTCTCGGCGAAGAGCAGCGGCTCACCGCCGGTGATCACGGCGTGTCCGGTGCCCCCCGCCAGCACACGGTCGATGATCCCGCCAACGAGCCAGTCGCTTCCCTCCGGCGCCCACGACGTGAAGGGCGTGTCGCACCAGATGCAGCGGAGGTTGCAGCCGCTGGCGCGAACGAACGTGCTCGGCGTGCCGGCCAGCAGCCCCTCGCCCTGCAGCGACTCGTAGATCTCGGCGATGCGCACGTGCGGCCGAAGCTCCCTCAGCGCCACCGAGCCGGATCGCAGCGTGGATCGGCGACGCCCGCCGCGGCGAAGCCGGCGGCGCGGATGCGGCAGGAATCGCAGTCGCCACACGGCCGGCCACCGGGCAGCGGATCGTAGCAGCTCGTCGTCAGTCCGTAGTCCACGCCATAGGCGAGGCCGGCGCGAATGATCTCGGCCTTCGTCATGGTGATGAGCGGCGTGTGGATGGCGATCGGCCGACCTTCGACGCCGGCCTTCGTCGCCAGCGTGGCCAGCCGCGCGAAGGCCTCGATGAACTCGGGGCGGCAGTCGGGATATCCGCTGTAATCGACCGCATTGACCCCGAGCACGATGGCCTCGGCCCCGGTCGCCTCCGCCATGCCGAGGGCCAACGCCAGAAACACCGTGTTGCGGGCCGGGACGTAGGTGGTCGGAATGCCGGCCCCGATGGCGGTCTCGTCGCGGCCTTTTGGCACCGGCTGCGCCGCATCGACAAGGGCGCTGCCCCCGAATGCCGCGAGGTCGATCGGCAGCACGATGTGCCTCTCGATGCCGAGCTCGCCGGCGACGTCGCGGGCGGCGTCGAGTTCGACGCGGTGCCGCTGCCCGTAATCGACCGACAGCGCGGAGAGCCGGAAGCCCTGGGCCCGGGCCCAGCCGGCGGCAGTGGCCGAATCGAGTCCGCCCGAAAGAAGCACGACCGCGGAGCGTTTCGGCCCGCCGCCCTGACCGGGTGTGATGGCCGCGTCTATCGCAGAACCGGTTTTCATGCCACACTTCCTCGCATCATGACACACCACACCTCACCTTCCCGCGATCAGCTGGAAACGTTCGCCAACCAGTTTCCAGGCCGTGACTACACCATCGAGATCGTCTGTCCGGAGTTCACCTCGGTCTGTCCCAAGACCGGGCAGCCCGACTTCGGCACGCTCACCTTTCGCTACGTTCCCGACACGATCTGCGTGGAACTCAAGAGCCTGAAATTGTACCTGCAGGCATTCCGCAACGCAGGCATCTTCTACGAGAACGTGACCAACCGGATTCACGATGACCTGGTCGCCGTGCTCCAACCGCGGCGACTGACGCTCGTCGCCCAGTTCACGCCGCGGGGCGGCATCAGTTCTCGGATCGCAGTCTCGCATCCCACTGGCGACCACCTTCCGCCCGTGCCGTAAACGGCCAATCCTCCTCGCCCCAATTTCCTCACGAGCCGCCCCCATGCCCCAAGCCCGCGTTCTTCTTTCAGCACTCGCCGACGAATCCTCGTTCCATCTCTCCGCCGTCGAACAGTTCTCGGCCCTGGCCGCCCTGGGGCTCGAGTACTACAGCCTGCGGTTCATCGACGTCGGCAAGGGCGTGAAGAACGTGATGAAGCTCACGCTGGGCGAGATCCAGAAGATCCGCCACCTCGAGGACGAATACGGCCTCAACGTCGCGTCGATCGCCTCACCCATCGGCAAGGTGAAGCTGACCGACGAGCCCGACGGCACGAAGAACGCCTATGTGCCCTTCAAGCAGTATCTCGCGAAAGACGTCGCCAAGGCCTGCGAACTCGCCCACGCGTTCGAGACCAAGCTGATCCGTGGCTTCTCCTTCTATCCGCCGAAGAGCGGCCGGCCCGAGGACTACCTGGAGGAGGCCGTCGATCGGATCGGACGGATCGCCGAGGCCTGCCACCGTTCCGACCTCACCTTCGGCCTCGAGGTCGAGGCCAACCTCGTGGGCCGCACCGGCCAACTCCTCGCGGAAATCCACCGGCGGGTGAATCATCCTGGACTGGTGCTCGTGTTCGACGCCGCCAACCTCATCGTGCAGGGCTTCTCCACGGCCGAGGTCTGGAAGCAGTGGGAGGCGATGAAGCCGGGCCTCGGCTGGGTGCACGTCAAGGACTACAAGAAGGTGTCGGGCAAGGCCCGTGGCAGGCATGTGGAGGAGGATCACCTCGCCAACTTCGTCCCGGCCGACGTCGGCGCCGGGGGGCATCAACGGATTCTCTCCGACCTCCGCGGCATGCTGCCGGCCCTTTCGAAAAAGCTCGAGCGCCGCGGCATTCCCGGCGTGTTCGTCGATCTCGAGCCGCATGTCCGGGGCGGCGGTCAGTTCGGTGGCACGAGCGGCCCCGACGGCATGGGGGTCGCGCTGCGGGCCCTCTGTCGCGTGCTCGACGCGTCGAAGGTTGCCTACCACCTCCGCGACTTCGACGACCTTCTGGCGGCGCGCGGGCTATGAGCGCGGCCACCGAGCCCGGCAGCTATTTCGTCGCCAACTATCCGCCCTTCGCGCGGTGGCACGCCGGGGCGGTGGCCGAGGTCGAGCAGGCGTTGAATGCTCCGCCCACGGGCGAGCCGCTCGGCCTCTACGTGCACGTGCCGTTCTGCCGAAAACGGTGCAAGTTCTGCTACTTCCGCGTCTACACCGACGTGGCCGCGGCCGACGTCGAACGGTACACGCAGGCACTCGTGGCCGAGGCCGCGCTCGCCGCGGCGCGGCCAGCCTTCGCGGGCCGCGAGTTGCGATACGTCTATTTTGGCGGCGGCACCCCCTCGTTCCTGAGCGTGAAGCAACTGCAGCGGCTCGTCGAAGGACTCCACCACAGCTTCGGCTGGGACCGTGCCGAGGAGGTGACGTTCGAGTGTGAGCCCGGCACGCTCTCCGAGCCGAAGGTGCGAGCGCTCAAGGATCTGGGCATGACCCGGATCTCGCTCGGTGTGGAGAACTTCAGCGACGAGATTCTCGAGGCGAACGGCCGCGCCCACCTCTCCGCGGAGATCCTGCGGTCCTGGGACTGGATCAGGGCGGCCGACTTCCCGAACACCAACGTCGACCTGATCGCCGGCATGGTCGGCGAGACGGAGGACTCGTGGCGGCAGACGGTCGAACGGACGCTGGGCCTCGAACCCGACAGCGTGACGATCTACCAGATGGAACTGCCGTACAACACGGTGTTCGTGAAGGACGCCGAGGGTGAAGGCGCGTCGGTTTCCGTCGCTGATTGGCCGACGAAGCGGGCATGGGTGAACGAGGCGTTCGAGCGGTTCCTCGCGAGCGGCTACTCGATCTCGAGCGGCTACACGCTCGTCCGCGATCCGGCGCGGGTGCACTTTCGCTACCGCGACATGCTCTGGGAGGGCAGCGACCTGGCCGCGCTCGGCGTCGCCAGCTTCGGCCACGTCGGCGGCGTGCACTATCAAAACGCCCCGCACTGGGACGACTACCTCGGGACCGTGGAGGCCGGGCGGCTGCCGATCGCCCGGGGCCTGAAGCCGACGCCCCGCGACCTGTTGATTCGGCAGCTCGTGCTCGGGCTCAAGCGCGGCCGGCTCGACACGCAGCGGCTCGCCAGCCGGTTCGGCATCGATCCGCTCGACGCCTGGGCGGCCGAATGGCGGCAGCTGGTGGCAGAAGGATACGTCGAGTCGCTCGGCCCCCCCGTGGTGCTCTCCCGCCAGGGGCTGCTGCAGGTCGATTCGCTACTGCCGAGGTTTTTCGAGCCCGCCATCGACGGGTCGTCGGCGGCCTCGTTAGCATCGGGCTGACCGTGCGGTTTCCCCAGAGGAATCCGGCGTCGTTCCGTCATTTCAGGAAGCGAGAAAACCCGTGCTCGAATTGATGTCGTCGCTGGCGGTCGGCAATGGCTCCCGCGGCGGGCAGGCCGCGCATTCCTGCCCGGCGAGCAAATCGCTCCGCGAGCGGCTGCGGGCCATGGCGTCCGACCTCGTCGCCTCGTGGAAAACCCAGGGCCTGCCGGCCGGCATCAAATCCTCGGCCGGTCTGCGACAGCAGGCGGAGGCGCTGGTGTCCCGCGCCGGCGGTGAACCGGATCACGTCGGCTGGACGATGGTCACGATCGTGTCTGAGTTCTGGCGTGACCGACTGGCAGCCGGGGCGAACGGCCGGCGTCTTCTGCTGCTGCCCGATTGCCCCGCAGCCACTGGCTCGGCAGGCGCCCCGGTACCCCATGTGTGCGGACCCGGCTGCGGGATCGCGACGATCTGGTCGGCGGCCCGGGACAGCGGCTGGGTCGTCGAGTCCACCCGTCAGGCTGTGGCCGCCATCGGTTCGTTGCTGACCGGCCAATACGATGGCGTGCTGGGCGTTGCCAGGCTCTCCGATCTCGAGAAGGCGTTCGCGATGCTGCCCGCCTTCGCGCTGCCGGTGGCGGCGGTGCCCTGCGAGTCGACGACCGGTGAGTCGCAGGCCACCACCGGGCCATCCTGCGCCGAGGCGCTCGCCGCAGCGGCCATCGACGTCGAATGGGTGCTGGGTTTGCTCGGTGTGGCCGGTGGTGCCGCCACACCTGTCGGCGACTACCTGCCCCTGTTGCGAGAGGCTGCAGAGAGCTTCACCGCCACCGGCCTGCGATCGCTCGCGGGCCGTCTCCGGGTCGACGAGTCGTTCGGCCTTGGAAGGGCAGCCACCGAATTCCTCTCTCCGCTGGACGCGACGGCTGCCGTATCGGGGGAGTTCGTCTCCCGCGGCGGCAAGTTCCTCCGGCCGTTCGTGGCGTTGGCCGCCTTCGACGCGGTGCGTGCCGACCTGCGGGATCTGGCCGTTGCCCGTGAACCGGGCTATGACGCCGACGAGGCCGTGGTTCGCGACGCCGTGAAGGCTGCCGCCGTGGCGATCGAGGTGTTCCACAAGGCGTCGCTCGTGCACGACGACATCGAAGATGCCGATCGGATCCGGTATGGCCGTCCGACGCTTCACGAAGAACATGGCGTAGCGTCGGCGATCAACATGGGCGACTACCTCCTCGGCGTTGGCTATCGCATCGTTGCGGGACTGCCCGGCATCGATTCGGCGACCGCCCGGGATCTCACCCGCATCCTTGCCTCCGCGCACGTGCGGTTGGCGCGAGGCCAGGGTGCGGAACTCTGGTGGCGGGACGCGAGCGACAAGCGGCTCACGCCGGCCGAGTCGCTGGAGATGTATGGCCTCAAGACGTCACCTGCATTCGAGGCGGCGGTCGCGCTCGGCATCCGGCTCGCAGGCCTCGCGCCCGAGGCCGTCATCGACGTTTCCCGGTATGCGCTCCATGTCGGCACCGGTTTCCAGGTGCTCAACGATCTCAAGGATTGGTCGGGCGACCTCGAGAACAACCGGCATGCAGCAGGCGACCTGCTCGGCGGACGGCCCACGCTGATGTGGGCGCTCGCCCTCGATCGGCTCGCTTCCTCCGCGACGGACCGCCTGCGGACACTCGCCGCCGAGGCGGCCGCACCCGGAGCGACCGAACAGCGGATCGCCAGTTGCGTCGGCGAAGTCCGCAGGCTCTACGACGAGGCGGGAGTGTTCGCCCGGGCCGCCGAGATCGTGGCCAGCGAACGTGCTGCGGCCGCCAGGGCCGTTGCCGCATGCCGTCTGCCGCGGCTGCGGGACGTGCTCGAGTTCCTGCTCGATCTGGCCGTTCCGGAAGACGCCGCGACGCAGTTCTCGCATTGATACTTGCATCCATGGGCTCAGCGGCGGGACAATCCCCTCCCGCCCAACCATGCGTGCCTTGCCCATGATCCCCTCCCCTGACTCGGCCGCTCGCGGCTCCGCGCTCGTGAGCCTGTTTTCGACGGCCGAAGCCTTCGGGACCATGCGTCCAGTCGTCGCCGAACAGGTTCCGCATCCTCATCGCGAGCTGCTGGATCATCACAGTCACATGACGGTGGCGATGGAGCGGTTTCACGGACAACCGGTGTCGCTCCGGGTCGTGGCCACCCGGCCGCCGACCGACACCGTCTACTCCCGGGAGATTCTGCTGCTCGATTCGCAAGGGCGGCCGGTCCAATACGGAATCGTGGGGATCGATCTTGCACTCGTGGCCACGGAGGTGGCCGCCCGAATCCGTGCGGCCGACACACCACTCGGACGGGTGCTCGTCGAGGCCGGCGCACTCTGCGACGTCCAGCAGGTGGAACTGCTCGAGATCGCTCCTGGCCCGCATCTGGCGGGCCTCATCGGTCCTGGGCACACGTTCGGTCGCGTGGCCACGATCGCGGTCGCAGGCCGGTCTGCCGTGCAGCTCCTCGAAGTCGTCGCGGGTATTCAGGCGACGTAAAGCGAGGTGGGCTGCACCGTCCCGGCCGACGCGGGCTTTTCGCCGCTTTCGGCAGTCTCGCCGAAATGCTTGCGACACAACACGTTGCGGCGAGTCAGGCGATATTGACGCGACGCGCGGCATCCCGGTAGAGTTGGGTTGTCGGGCAAGGATGGCAAGCACGGAAGCGGTCACAGGAAACGGAGTCCTGGTTCTCGCCGCCCCGGCTGGTGATCTCGGCCCTGACAAGCCACGTCGGGATGGAGTGCGACGTGATTGGCGAGCGATGTAGCAGCCAGGTTGAAGGTTTGCAGCAAGGAGGCCTAGGCATTCGGGGCTGACTCACCGTCGAGGACGTCCCGGATACCGTTTTGACTAGCTGTACCACGGCTAGGGAGAGGGTGGTAAGCGATGCAGAAGACCGTGTATACGACCGGCGAAGCCGCGAAGATCTGCAAGGTGAGCCAGCAGACGATCATCCGCTGCTTCGATTCCGGACAGCTCAAGGGATTTCGGGTTCCGGGCAGCCGCTTTCGGCGGATTCCCCGCGACCAACTGTTCCTGTTCATGCGAGACAACGGCATCCCGACGGATGCCCTCGAGAGTGGACGTCGCAAGATTCTCGTCGTTGACGACGATCAGGATCTTGTCGAGCTGATCACCGACGTGCTCGAGCGGGACGGCCGGTTCGAGACACGCAGCGTCAACAACGGCTTCGATGCCGGCATGATGGTGAAGGACTATCGTCCCGACCTCATCGTGCTCGACGTGATGCTGCCCGACATCAACGGCAAGGAAGTCTGCCAGCGGGTGCGGAGCGACTCGACGATGGACGAGGTGCGGATCATCTGCATCTCGGGCATGTGCGAGCCCGACAAGATCGAGGACTTGAAGGCCTCGGGTGCCAACGAGTTCCTCCAGAAGCCGTTCGAGGCAGAGGTTCTCGTCGATCGGATCTGCAGCCTGCTCGACATCGAGTCGGGCGTGGCGGGATCGTGATCGGTCTGGCAGCACCCCGGTTTCACTGACGTTCAAGAGCCGCCCGCGTTCCGAATCGGACGCGGGCGGCTCGCTTTCATCGGATCGAAACATGGCCGAGCAGGTCGATGCCGACGTGATCGCCGCCCGCCTGGAGGCGTTGCGGGAATTCGCGTACGGCGCGGGCCATGAAATCAACAATCCCTTGGCCAACATCGCCGCACGAGCCCAGGCGCTCCTGATCGACGAGGCCGACCCGGAGCGTCGCCGGCGTCTGGCGACGATCGTCGATCAGGCCTTTCGGGCCCGGGACATGATCGGCGGCCTGATGGTGTATGCCCGACCGCCAAAGCCGATGCCGGCTCGGGTCACGATCGATGCGGTTCTCTCGCCGGTTCTCGATGCCGTTCGCCCGGCGGCCGACGGCAGGGCCGTCAGGCTGGAATACAGCCCGCCTCCGGCGCCGTGCCATGTCGAAGTCGATGCCGCCCACGTCACCGAATCGATTCGCCTGATCACGGTCAACGCCGTCGAAGCAGCGGCCGGTCGGGTGACACTCCGGGTCGCAGGCCCATCATCGACGACGCCCGGCACATGCCTGGTGACGGTGACCGACGATGGCCCCGGCATGCCACCCGACCTGCTCCAGCGGGCATTCGACCCATTCTTCAGCGGCCGCGAAGCCGGCCGCGGGATCGGGCTGGGCCTGCCCAAGGCATGGCGGCTCGTGTCGATCAACGGCGGCAGGCTGGAGATCGACTCGCGCCCGGGACGGGGCACGAGTGTCGCCATCTCTCTACCGATCGCGCCGGCGGCCTGATCGCGGCCGCTGCCGTTACAGCTTTCCCAATCTCGCCGTTTGACGGTGACTCGTCGTCGCGGCGGGGTCCTGTAGCCCCTCCAAGACCTTGTCGCTTTCCTCACGGTTCTCTATTCTCCGCTAGTTTCCCGCTCTGCGGGCGAAGGATCGCCCCGTGCAACGTGCGACAGGGATGGATGCATGAACGTCATCGCGGCACAAGCAGGTTCCGAAGACGCGGCACTCGCGGACTGTACGGAGTCCGGGCCACGTCCGGTGAGCGTCGCCTGGCGGCGGAGCCCGACTCGAGACCGGCGGATGGCCCTCGATGTCGGCCCTGCCGGCTGGAGCGACCGCATGCGTCGGACGGCGACGTGGCTTCGTTCGCAGCAGGCCGCCGACGGACATTGGCGGGCGCCGCTCGAAGGCGACACGATTCTCGAGAGTGAATACCTGTTGCTTCTGGCCTGGGCGGGACGGCTCGACAGCCCCCATGCGGCCGGGTGTGCCCGCCGAATCCTCGCGCAGCAGCAGCCTGAGGGGGGCTGGGCGATCTACCCCGGCGGCCCCATCGACGTCAGCGCCAGCGTGAAGGCCTATTTCGCCCTCAAGCTCACCGGCCACGCCCCGGAGGCCCCGGAGATGCGACGGGCCCGGGCTGCGATCGCGCAGGGCGGCGGGCCGTGGGCCGTCAACAGTTTCACGAAGTTCTATCTCGCGCTGCTCGGCCAGATTCCATACGCGGCCTGCCCGGCGGTTCCACCGGAAGCGGTGCTCCTGCCGGAATGGTTCCCCGTGAACCTGTACAGGGTGTCGGCCTGGTCTCGAACGATGATCGTGCCGCTGTCGCTGATGTGGGCGTTCAAGCCGCTGCGCGAGGTTCCCTCCGGCCGTGGCGTCGCGGAACTCTTCGCCGACCGGCCGCGACATGATGGTGGCGGAAACGTCGATCGTGGCGGATGGGCCAGATTTTTCCGCGGCGTCGATCGATTCATGAAGGCCTGCGAGGCCGTCGGCTTCACTCCCTTTCGATCGCGGGCCGTGCAGGCCTGCCGCCGATGGATGCTGGCGCGGTTTCACGATAGCGACGGCCTCGGCGCGATTTTCCCGCCGATCGTATGGAGTTTCATCGGCCTGCGGGCCATGGGCTGCGACGAGGATGCGCCGGAGGTTCGCGAATGCTGGCACCAACTTGACCGGCTCGTTGAAGAGGAGTCCGACGGCACGCGACGGCTCGAACCGTGCCGGTCGCCGGTCTGGGACACGGCGATCACGCTGATCGCCCTGGTGGAAAGCTCCCGTACGGCGGCCGAGCCCGGGGATGACTCGCTCGGGCGGGCAGTCGAGTGGATCCTCGACCGTGAAATCCGCGCCGCCGGCGACTGGTCGCGACGGGTGGCGGCCGAGCCGGCCGGCTGGTGCTTCGAGTATGCAAACCGCTTTTATCCCGATGTGGACGATACGGCCATGGTGGTGATCGCCCTGGCGACGTGGCGGGATCGCATCGGGCGGCCGACGGATGACCCGCGGCTGAAGCGGGTGGACTCGGCGATCGCCCGCAGCCGGCGCTGGCTCGAGGCGATGCAGAATGGTGACGGCGGCTGGGGCGCGTTCGATCGCGACAACAACGTCGAGTTCCTCTGCAAGGTGCCCTTCGCCGATCACAACGCGATGATCGATCCGAGTTCTCCGGATCTCGCCGGCCGGGTCCTCGAGGCCTTCGGCAAGACGGGTCTGCGGCTGGGCCACCCGGCCGTTGACCGCGCCTGCGACTACCTGCGGCGCACGCAGGGGGCCGACGGGGCGTGGTATGGCCGCTGGGGCGTGAACTACATCTACGGCACGTGGCAGGCGCTCATCGGCCTTCAGGCCGTGGGCCTCCCGGCCGACGACCCGATGGTGGCGTCCGCCGCAGCCTGGTTCCTCATGCACCAGCAGCCGGATGGCGGCTGGGGCGAGTCGCCCGACAGCTACGCCGACCCTTCGTTGGCCGGAGTCGGCACCCCGACTGCATCACAGACCGCGTGGGCCGTCATGGGCCTGATCGCGGCGGGCCGTGGCGAGTCCCGAGCCGTCCGCGGCGGGGTGCAGTGGCTGGCGGAGCGTCAGGAAGCCGACGGAACCTGGCGGCAACGCGAGTTCACCGGCACCGGGTTTCCGAAGGTGTTCTATCTCCATTATCACTGGTACTCGATCTACTTCCCGCTCGTCGCTCTTGCTCGGGCAGCCGAGCCCGCTGTCACGGAGGACGATGCATGAGCGTGCCTGTCGGCCAGATGATGGCGGTGCTGCGGCACGTCGCGGTCCAGCGGCTCCGCGGCAACGATCGCTACCCGCTCGTGCTCATGCTCGAGCCGCTGTTTCGCTGCAACCTCGCGTGCGGCGGCTGCGGCAAGATCCAGCATCCCGCTGAAATACTGCGATCGCATCTGACGCCCGCACAGTGCCTCTCGGCCGTGGACGAGTGCGGAGCCCCGATCGTTTCGATCCCCGGCGGTGAACCGCTGCTGCATCCGCAGATCGAAGAGATCGTGGCGGGCATCGTGGCCCGCAAGCGGTATCTCTACCTGTGCACCAACGCCATCAAGCTGGAGGAGATGCTGCCACGGTTTCGGCCGTCCCCCTACCTCGCATTCTCGGTGCATCTTGACGGGCCGCGGGAGGAGCATGACCATGCCGTCTGCCGTGAGGGCGTGTACGACATGGCGGTCTCGGCCATCAAGGCGGCCCGCAAGGCGGGCTTCCGTGTCACGACGAATTCGACGCTGTTCACCGACGCGGACCCGGTCCGGTATCGGAAGTTCTTCGACGAGGTGATGACGCTGGGTGTCGAGGGGATGATGATCTCCCCCGGCTACTCCTACGCGAAGGCGCCCGACCAGGAGCATTTTCTGCCGCGGCAGCGGAGCCAGCAGCTGTTTCGCCGCATCCTCGACGGCGCATCCCGCCGCTGGCGGTTCAACCAATCGCCGGTGTTCCTCGAGTTCCTCAAGGGCGCCTGGGATCTCGAATGTCGGCCGTGGGGCACGCCCACCTACAACCTCTTCGGCTGGCAGCGGCCCTGTTATCTGCTCGACGAGGGCTATGCAAAAACGTTTCGGGAGCTG
>JBILVW010000295.1:0-4139 GCA_044370205.1 Pirellulales bacterium
ACGGTGCAATCGACGACCGTCGATTCGATGCCGCGGCCGCATGGTCCGGCGTCGAGAATCAGGTCGATGCGATTGCCCAGGCTCTCGAGCACGTGGGCCGCCGTCGTTGGCGATACGGCCTCGGAACGATTCGCGCTGGGCGCCGCCAACGGCCGGCCGACCTTCTCGATGAGTCGCCGCGCGAGCCGGTGATCGGGGCAGCGGAGGGCGACGGTGGGGCCGCCGGCGGTGACGATGTCGGGGATCGATGGTCCACGGGGCACGACCACCGTCACCGGCCCCGGCCAGAGATTCTCCGCGATCGCCTCGGCGGCCGGCGGCCAGCCGCCAGCCAGGGCTCGCGCCATCGCCACATCGCTCACGTGGACGATGAGTGGATTGGTGGATGGCCGCCCCTTCGCCCGGAAGATGCCCGCGACCGCCTCCGCGTCGAGGGCGTCGGCGGCGAGGCCATACACAGTCTCGGTCGGGATCGCGACGAGGCCGCCGGCGCGGAGCATGTCGGCGGCACGTTCGAGCTCGGCCTCCGTGTCGGCCGGCGGGCGGCCGGCTTCCGCGGGCCAGCGGATCTTCAGGATGTCGGGAAGCGGGCGTGCCATGCGATCAGGTTGCATCGGCGGATGGGCCGGAGCAAGATGAACGCAGGACGCGGCCCAGGGCCGCAGCTCTTCCCTTCGCGATGGTGCTTCCGTGCCTGCCTCCGCTTCGCCAGCCCCGCTCGTCGGCGTCGTGATGGGGAGCCGGTCCGACTGGGCCACGCTCCAGCGGGCAGCCGACGTGCTCGACCAGCTCGGCGTGCCGCACGCCTGCGAGGTGGTGTCGGCCCATCGCACGCCCGACAAGCTGGCCGACTACGCGAAGTCGGCCGCCACGCGGGGCCTCAAGGTGATCATCGCCGGCGCCGGCGGCGCGGCCCACCTGCCCGGCATGCTCGCCGCCCAGACCCACCTGCCGGTGCTCGGCGTGCCGGTCGAATCGGCCGTGCTGCGGGGCGTGGACTCGCTGCTCTCCATCGTGCAGATGCCCGCCGGCATTCCCGTGGGCACGCTGGCCATCGGCCCGGCCGGTGCCGCCAATGCCGCACTCCTCGCCGTCGCGATCCTGGCGATCGAGGATGCATCACTCCGCGACCAGCTGATCGCCTACCGTTCCGAGCAGACCGCCCGAGTGCTGCGGGAGGATCTCAACGGCGAGTCGTCGGCCTGGTCCGAACGCCCCTCGGAGCGGTAGCGCGTGTCGCTCGGCGCTCCACGACCGATTCTGCCCGGCGCCACGCTCGGCATCCTCGGCGGAGGCCAGCTCGGCTCGATGTTCGCCCAGGCCGCCAAGCGGATGGGCTACCGCGTCGAGGCCCTGAGCGACGTGGCCGACTGTCCGGCCGCCCACCACTGCGACCGGGTGCACGTGGGCGACTACGCCGATGCCAACTGGCTCGCGGCGGTGGCGAAGTCGCTCGCCGTGGTGACTTTCGAGTTCGAGAACGTGCCGGCCGAAGCCGCCCGGGCGCTCGCCGCGCTGGCTGTGCCGGTGCGGCCCCACCCCGACGTGCTCTTCATCACGCAGGACCGGGCCCGCGAGAAGGCCTTCCTCGTGAAGCACGGCTTCGCCTGTGCCCCGCACCGCACGGTTCGTTCTCGCGAGGAACTGAACGCGGCCGTCCGCGAGCTCGGCCTGCCTGCCGTGCTGAAGACGGCCGCCTTCGGCTACGACGGGAAGGGGCAGCGGAAGCTCGTGGCGCCTGGCGATGTGGCCGCAGCCTGGGAGGCCCTCGGCGACGGCCCGACCGGACCTCGCGAACTGGTGATCGAGGGCTGGATCGATTTTGAATGCGAGATCTCGGTCGTGGCCGCCCGGGGCCTCGATGGCGAGACAACGGCGTTCGCCCCGTCGCGAAACGCTCATGACAACCACATCCTCGACGTCTCGAGCGTGCCAGCGGGCCTGCCGGAACGGGTGATCGAAACCGCCGTCGAGACGACGCGGCGGATCCTCGCCGCCCTCGACGTCGTGGGCGTGGCCTGCGTGGAGTATTTTGTGACCCGCTCGGGCGACGTGCTCGTCAATGAGATCGCCCCGCGGACGCACAACTCCGGCCACCTCACGATCGAGGCCTGCGACACATCGCAATTCGCCCAGCAGGTCCGCGCCGTGTGCGGCCTGCCCCTCGGCTCCACCAGGCAGCTCGCGCCGGCCGCGATGGCCAACCTGCTCGGCGACTGCTGGGAGCGCGGTGAGCCCGACTGGGCCGCGGCCCTCGGCGTGCCCGGCGTGAGCCTCCATCTCTATGGCAAGTCGGAGCCGCGGCCGGGCCGCAAGATGGGCCACCTCACCGCCCTCGCCGCGACGGTAGAAGAGGCAATCGCCAGCGTCACCCAGGCTCGCTCACTACTGCGGGGCGAGTGAGCGGCCGCGCCAGGCGGTTTGGAGGCCGAGCATGCGGCGGGCGAGGGCCCACCACTGGATCGCGAGAAACACGGCGATACCCAGCGGATGGGCCAGCACGCTCGACCAGCTCTGACGGAATCTCGCTGCCTCGAGCATCCGCGGGAGGTAGGCCAAGAGCGTCGCCACGATCGCGCCGGGCACCGCCCAGGCCGGCCAGCCGCGGTAGCCGGTGGTGAGGCCGGTCGCCACGAGGATGACGGGTAGGATCTGGCCGCCGGCGAGCAGGAGCGTGAACGGCAGGATCGTGGCGGGGCTGCCGATCCCCTCGGTGGCGTTCTTCGCCAGGCCCCGCCAGACGTCGAGGCTGCGGGTGTACATCCGGCAGGACGCGATGTCGGTGGCATCGAAGACGTCGGTCTTCAGGCCCGCGCGGCGATAGGCCCGCGGCAGCTTCACGCCGTCGTGAAGCGATCCGCGGATGGCCGCGTGGCCACCGGCCCGCTCGTAGTCGCGACGTCGCGTGACGAAGAACTGGCCGCAGCCGGCCGCGAGGCCCGGCGAGTTGTCGCTTCGGGCCCGGGCCAGCGGCAGGAAGCCGAGCAGGATGAAGTGGATGAGCGGCAGCAGGAGCCAGTCGAGGAACGAGCCGGTCACCTGCCGCGGGAAGCCGCCGCCGAGCGCCGCACCGGAGGCATCGAGAAAGGCCACGGCCCGCGCGACGGCATCCGGCGCGGGCGAGACGTCGACGTCGAGAAACACCCACGTGTCGTGCCGAGCGGCGGCGGCGAGCTGCCAGCAGGCATGCTGCTTGCCGCACCAGCCCGCGGGCAGCGGCTGACCGCGCACGAGCCGCACCCGCGGATCCGCGGCGGCGATCCCGGCCACGGTCCCCGCCGTGCCGTCCTGGCTGTCGTCGTCGAGGATCACGAGTTCGAGATCGACACCCTCGCTGGCGAGCACGTCGCGACAGAGCCGGCCGATCGCAGCCTCCTCGTTCCGCGCCGGCACGAGCACCGAGACGGCAGGCCGCGGTCCTGCATCAGGAATTCGAGGCGTGCGGGCGAAGGCCCTCAGGTTCGCGAGCGTGAGCAGGGCCGGCAGCGCCGCGAGGGCCGACGCCACGGCCACCAGCATCCCGATCGCGAACGGACTCATGAATCGCTCCCACCGTGGGCCGCATCGAATCGCTCGCCCCGCAGCCACGCCCCGGCCCGTCGTACCGCGTCGTAGACCATCCCCACACCCACCCGGCCCGAAAGCAGCGTGGTAAAGGCGGCAGGATCACGGGCCTGGACTGCGGCCGCCAGCCGATCCTGCGTGGCCTCGAGCTCCCGGGCAAGAATGGCGGTCCATTCGTCGGCCGATCGGCCGGGCGATTCTTCCGGCCGCAGCACGGGCCCGAAGGCCACGACGGCCTCCGGCAGCCGCTCGTTCCAAAACGGATACTCGATCGCCATTGGCATGACGACTCCCTCCTCGGCCGCGGCCACCGCGTGCCCCACGCCGGGCCGGATTCCCACCGGCCGGTCGCGGGGATCGGCGAACTCGCCCTGCGCCGTCGTCCAGAAAATCACGTCGCCCCGCCGTCCGGCCGCCCGCGCCATTCGTAGAAACCGCGCGGAGCCCCGCCACGTCCCCAGATCGATGCCGATGAACCCGATCCGCTCGAGGAACTTGTACTTGCCGAGTGCCCCCGAATCGATCGGACCGTAGCTCATGCGGGGCGGATAGAGCCGCTCGCCGACGAACAGGAA
>JBILVW010000296.1:0-4129 GCA_044370205.1 Pirellulales bacterium
CCGCGGGGCATCGCCGGGCAGGTGGTGGCGTGGGAGCTCAAGCGGGATCTCGCGCTCGTCAGCGTGTTCACCGACACGTCCATCGAGGCCGTTCGCGTCGGCGGCTCCGACCGCCGCACGGCGCCTGGTGATGCGGTCGTCACCGTCGGCTGCAACGGTGGCGCCGATCCGACGATCCATCACAGCCGCGTGACCGCGGTCGACAAATATCTCGGGCCCCCCAACGTGCAGGTGGCCGGCCAGCCCGTGCAGGGCCGCAGCGGTGGCGGCCTGTTCGCGATCGACGGCACCCTCATCGGCGTCTGCAACGCCGCCGACCCCGAAGACAACGAGGGCCTGTTCGCGGCCCTGCCCTCGATCCACGAGCAGCTCGACGAGGCGGGTCTCGCCTTCGTCTACCGCAACGTCTATCCCAGCGGTGGTCTCGACGATGTGGCCGCGGCGGGCGGCGGGGGCGGATCCCACGTGCCGACGATGCCGTCCGAGATGCCCGCCGTGTCGTTCGACCGCCGCGACCGCGCCGACGCCGTGCCGACGGCATCGACCACCGCGCTCGATGAACCCCGGCCGGCTGCCTCCGCTGCGGCCCTGCCTCCGCCTGTCGCGGCAGCGGCGCCCCCCGCGTCGGCACTGCCCGCGGTCCCGGCAGCCCTGAAAACGCCGCGTGGAGACCAGGCTGCTCCACTCTCGTCCGGCGAGGCCGCGCTGCTCGACCACGTGCGGCAGCACGGCGGCAAGGCCGAGGTGATCTGCATTGTGCGACCCCACGGGGCCCCGGAAAATTCCAGCGAGGTGTTCGTGCTCAGCGGCTCCAGCCGTGGATTCGTGGATCGGCTCGCGCAGACTCACGGTGGCGAGCGGGTCGATGCGCCGCCGTCGGCGGCCGGCGTCACCGCCCGTCGATGACCTCGATCGTCACCGGCGTGGCATTCACGCCATCGGCGGCGGTCGCGCCGCCGCGGCCGTTGGCCCGGATCGTGACGGGACCGACTCCCAGCACCTCGGCCGGCACCTCGATCGATTCCTCGGCCGCGGTCGTGCGGCCGAGCACGCGGCCCATCGCGAACACGACGGCACCCTCCACGCCCTTCCCGGTCACCGCGATCCGCACCGTGCCCGAGCGGTTCACGCGACGTGGCTCGACGGCAAGCTCGAGCCCGCGGTCATCGTCGTGGTTGGCGACCACGACGTCGATGATCGCACGGCCTTGTGTCTCGACCCGCGAGCTGGTGATCGCGACCACCCGCAGCTCGTGGTGGCCGTCGGCCATGGCACTGGTGTCGAGCGACAGCCGTTCGCCGAGCCCGGCCTGGGCGACGCGGACGCCGTCGACGAAGAGCTCGAAGCGATCGGCCGTGCCCCCGTCCGGCAGGCTGGCACGCGGCTCGAGTTCCAGCGTGCCCGAGACGCGGGCTCCCGATTCGAGCAGCTTCGAGTCGGCGGCCGTCACGACCTCGACCTTCGGAATCGTCGCCCACGGCTGGCAGAGCGGATCCCCCACCACGAGCAGTTGGTAGGGTGCGTGCACCGATTGGTAGAAGGCCTCGGCGAGGCTCGCGCCGCGGGCGTAATGCACCTGGATCGAGGCATGCGGAAACTTCGCCTGTAGCGAGAAGGGCTCGGTCACGGTGCCGCTCGATCCTGCGGCGCCGGCCCGCAGAAACTCCGAGAGCGGCGTCTGGCCGGCGGACGGCGTGAAGATGCCGCCGAAGCTCGTGAGGTTCTCGCAGATGGCCCCCGGCAGGATCGTGCTGCCGCTCGCCTTCCAGTCGAACGTGGGCGTGCCCGTCATCAGGCCCGCCACGTCCCGCTTCCGCACCGGCAGCGTGCCGTTGACGATCTCCGCCTGCACCCCGAGAGCCGTCAGGGCCTTGACCGCCGTGGGAAACACACCGCTGCGGGTCGTCGTGCGGACGTCGGAATTGGTGACGAAGTAGATCGTGCCCTTTGGCTTCGTGCCGTCGGCCGAGGCGGCCGACCGGAGATAGGCGGTGATCTCCGCCACGCTATTGCCCCGGCCGGCGGTCACGCCGAGCATCGCCGCCAGCAGATACCGCGATCCACCGGCCTCCATCAGCTCTCCCTGCTGACCCCAGCCATACCAGCCGCGAAAACCACAGGTGGAGGCGGGCACGCCGCTGGGATCGAGCGGCCGGTAATAGTCGTTGCTCTCGGGATCGAGCCAGCCCGGCGTGCCGCTCTGCACCGCGCCGTAGAGCATCGTCATTCCGGTGAGCGACGCCGAGGGGAACTTGTCGTTCTCTCGGAGGCCGGCCGGCAGTTCATCGGCATAGTCGATCCGCCAGGGAAACCCGCTCGAATAGACGACGCAGTCGATTTGCGTTGCCAGCCGCCGCGAGTCGATCGCCCGCAGGATCGGCGCGAGAATCTCGCCGCGGAATCGGGCGACCGTCGTCGCCTCGTCGCCGCCGGTCCAGGGCAGCATGAAGACGTTGATCGGGGGCACGTTTCGCAGCCGCGCGAACGCATTGGCCACGGCGAGGCTCTCGGCACTCGTCGGATTCACCACCAGGAACACACCCTCCGGCCCGCCGCCGCCGCGGGCGGTGCCGGTCATGCCACCGGTGACGAGCGAGACGACCAGGCAGAGCATCGCGAAGGCTGATTTCATGGCCGTGAGTGTACACTTCGGCGAAGCGGGCCGGTGCAGTCCGCGCGAGGAGGCAGCAGCATGGCAGGGCGGCCGTGGAGCGTGGTGCGGGCGACCATCATCGTCGCGTTGGCGGCGGTCGCGTGCCGTGGCGAGGAGCCGCCCCCCTTTTCAGGCCAGCAGGCCATGAAACACCTCGAGGCCATCTGCGACCTCGGTCCCCGACCGAGCGGCTCGGCCGCCATGACGCGGCAACGCGAACTGCTCGCCAGGCACTTTCGCGCGGCCGGCGGCACCGTGTCGGGGCAGGCGTTCCAGATTCGCGACCGGCGAACCGGCGCCGCCGTCCACATGGAGAACCTGATCGTCACCTGGCATCCCGATCGTCGGGAACGGGTGCTCCTCGGCGCCCACTACGACACCCGACCCTACCCCGACCGCGATCCGGTCGATCCCCGCGGCACGTTCGTGGGAGCCAACGACGGGGCCAGCGGCGTGGCCCTGCTCATGGAACTCGCCCGCTTCATGCCCGCGCTGCCCGGACCCGTGGGGGTCGACTTCGTACTCTTCGATGCCGAGGAATATGTCGTGGGCCCGCGGGATCCCTACTGCCTCGGCTCGACCTTCTTTGCCCGGCAGTATGCCGCCGAGCAGGATGGCGGCCGCGGCACCCACCGCTACCGCTCCGGCGTGATCCTCGACATGGTGGCGGATCGTGATCTCGAGATCTGGCAGGAGCGGCACAGCATCGAGTGGCCCGACACGCGGCCCGTGGTGGACTCGCTCTGGGCCACGGCCACGCGGCTCGGCGTGCGGCAGTTCGTGCCGCGGCCGAAGCACACGGTGGAGGACGACCACGTGCCGCTCCGCATGATCGGGCGGATTCCGACCTGCGACGTCATCGACTTCGATTATCCACACTGGCATACGACCGCCGACACGCCGGCCAACTGTGCCCCGGAGTCGCTCGAGGCCGTGGGGAAGGTGGTGCTCGAATGGCTGCGCGAGCAGAGGTGACGCCCTGGGGTGGGTCGGGGTTGCCCCCACGCGTTTGCCGGACGTTCACTTCGGGCATCCTGCCCTTCGCTCACTCGATGCTGACTGCGCTTCGGCATCCTGCCTGCGCTGGTCAGCAACGCCGGCAAACGCGTGGGGGCAACCCCTCCTTTTGTCCTGTGGTGTGGTGAGATTCTGTGTGTTGCAGCTCGTGTGGTCATCATGAATGACATGCCTGACGATGCTTCGGTTCTCGTGGTGCCCGAGCTCGGCATGGGGAGCGTGCCGGTGAGCGTGTCGGTGTGGCTGGTGACCGAAGGGCAGCCGGTGGTGGAGGGGGATCGCGTGGTGGAACTCGTGTGCGGTGGCGCGACGGTCGATCTCGAGGCGCCGGTAACGGGGCGGCTCGTGCGGCAGCTCGTCGACGAGGACGAGCGGGTCACGACCGGGATGCCGCTGGCCATGTTCGAGGCCGAAGCATGAGCGGCGCGGGCATCGCACACGTCGGTTCGGTGCTCCGCG
>JBILVW010000297.1:0-4125 GCA_044370205.1 Pirellulales bacterium
GGTCGTGACCGAGATGAACGACCAGCGGACGCTCCTCTCGCGGATCCAGTCGGAGACGCGGCAGTTCGTCTGGAACCTTCGCGAGCCCTCCCGCGGCCACCTGCCGTTCGGGGAACTCCTTGCGGCACAGTGCCGGGAGCAGGCCTCGTTGGCGGCGGTGCGGATCGAGTTCCATGTCGCACCGCCCGAACCCGACGTGCCGCAGGCGGCCCGCTACCCGCTCCTGCGGATCGTGGGCGAGGCGGTCGTCAACGCGGTTCGCCATGCCTCCGCGTCGGTCGTGCGGGTCACGTTCGGCGACCGCGACGGCTGCCCGCGGGTGGAGGTGGCCGACGACGGGATCGGCTTCGATCTTGCCGCCAACGAGACCCGCGACGGGCACTTTGGGATCCGCGGCATGCGGGAACGGGCCCGGCGGCTCGGGGCCAGCCTCTCGATCGCCACCGCCCCGGGCGGGGGGACGCGGATGGTCGTCGAACTGGGGCCGGCCTCGGCAGAAGTGCCGATGCTGTCGCGAGCCGATCGGGGCATCATCGTGGCAGTTCGTTCGCCCGCCGTCTCCGAGACGCAGTGATGCCGCCGACCCAAGGTACCAACGCCGCCTGCATCCGCGTGCTGGCGATCGACGATCATCCGGTGTTTCTCGAGGGGCTCGTGCTGTCGCTGCGGCGGCAGCCCGACATCAAAGTGGTCGGCCAGGCGGCCGACGGCGAAGACGCAATCTCGCTGTGGGGCAAGCACCGGCCCGATGTGACGCTGCTCGACCGGGAGATGTGGGGCCTCGACGGCATCGAGACGCTGCGGCGGCTGCGACGGCTGCACCCCGGGGCCCGCGTGCTCATGCTCACCGCCTCCGAACGGCGGGAAGACATCGTCGCCGCCCTCGAAGCGGGCGCTGCCGGCTTCGTCACGAAGCACGCCAAGTACGACGAGATCGTGGCCGCGATCCGCCTGGTTCACTCGGGGCAGAAGCCCCTCGACACGATCGCCACGCGGCGGCTCGCCGTGGAGACCCCCTCGGGACCGCTCACGCCGCGGGAGATGGAGGTGCTCGTGCTCCTCAAGAACGGGCTCACCTACGCCGAGATCGGCAGCCGGCTTTTCATCGGCGAACGTACGGCCCGCACCCACGTGGTCAACATCCAGGAGAAGCTCGGCGCGGCCAACAACGCCCAAACCATCGCCCGCGCCTTCGAACTGGGCGTCCTGCGGCCGCTGGCCCCGCCCCCCGGGTAGCCGAGGCCGGCCGTCATCGGCGAAAGCGCCGATGCTCGCGGCCGGTCGGCCGCCTACAACGGACGAATCATGAAACTTGTGGGCTTGCTTGCCCTGACGCTCCTGCTCACTGCCGGCCGCGGCCGAGCCGCTCTGGCTGCCGCCGACGGCCGCTGGCGGATCGAGCTGCCGGTGTTCCCCGCAGGCCGGAGGGCCGTGGAGCCTCTTCTCGTGACATGCACAGCACTTCCGAAGACGGACGAGCAGCCCGGCGATCGCTCCTGCGACCGACCGCAAAAGGCTGCCACAAGAAGAATGTCTCGGACCCCGGCCGGTTTACCGACGGGGATTTTCCCGTGGCAAAAGCGGCAGAACTACTATACTTCCGTACACACTCAGACTACGCCGAGGATGTGGGAGATCATGGAAGCGTTTCTTTGGACCGACCATGCCATAATGGAGGCACGACGCCGCGGCATCGCTGCCGTGGATGTTGACGCGGTTCTGGACTCGCCGGGCCAACGAATGGTCGTGCGGGCCGGACGCGAAGTGTGGCACTCGATCCTGACAGACGGCTACCTTCTGCGTGTGGTCATCGATGTCGATCAGACGCCGGCCCGCATCGTGACGGTCTATCGAACGAGCAAGGTTTCGAAATACTGGAGGGTGCCCGATGAAAGTGATGTATGACCCCGGTACCGATACGTTGTCGATGATCTTTGCGACAGCAGCCGTCGTCGAGAGTGACGAAGCCCGTCCCGGTGTCATTCTCGATCTCGACCAGACGGGTCGCGTCGTGTCGATTGAAATCCTCGATGCATCGCGTCGGGTCGAGATGCCCAATGAGATGCAGTTCGAGATTGCCGCCGAAAACGCCCGCTAACAGTACCAGACGAGCGCTAGCAAGCGCGTCGAGAGCCCCAGCGTCGCACCTCAGTCCGCGGCGGGGCGGATGAGGTCGGGGAGGTCGTAGTCTTCGAGCACGCCGTGGATGAGGCTCGCCAGTGGCAGCGGCCGCGGGGCGAGCGGGCCCTCCTCCACGTACGACGACCACGACCGCGGCACATCTTCGAGCCGCGTGGCCGCGAAGAGCTCCGGGTGCACGACCGCCGCATGCAGGGCCGGAATCACGGCGAGCCCCGTGGCGACGAGATCGACCTGCCGCGGCGTGTCGCCCGCCGCCGCCTTCGCATCGCGGTCGGTGAGCCAGCGGCCGCAGGCCACGATGCCGTCGGCCTGCATGCCCACGAGCGACCGGCCGAGCAGATAGGCCAGATACGCATCCTGGCCGTTTCCCCCGTGCCGCGCGATGTCGAAATAGTTTTGCTGTGGCGGGGCTGTTTCTCCCATGCCGCAGAGATCGACGGCGAGCACGCGGCGGCCCGCCGCCACGAGGCCGCGGATCGACTCAGTCGCCGCTGCTCGTCCGTTACCGTCTACACAAAGAACGTCTCGCGCTCCTGCCTCACCGCGTCCGGCCGCGGGCGTCCAGAGGTCGGCCGGCAGCACGACGCCCTTCTCCGTTTCGAGCGACAGCCGCTCGATCCGCACGCCACCCTCGCTGCGAGCATCGTGGATGGTTCCGCGAGCCGTGGATCCGTCGGTCGAACGCATGCCGCTGCGGCTGCGGGCTTTCTCGCGAAGCGCGGCGGCATCGAGCGGCCCGCGGGCCTTTCGCGTGGCTGCCAGCCGCCGCGAGCCGTGGGCGACGAGATCGGCAAACGTGCGGGCACCCGGCAGCGTGAGCACCGAGCCCGTCGGCGTGCAGGCGATCTCGGCGGGCGTGAGCACGGCAAGCCTCGGCGGCTCGGCCACCTGCTCGCTGCGCTCGGCGAGCCAGCGAAGCATGAACCGGCACGCGGCCTCGCGCAGCGGCTGCGAGAAGCCGTGCTCGGCGTCGGCCTCGGCGAGGGCGAGCCCGTCGTCGCTGCCCAAGAGCCCGTAGATCCGCTTCGCGTCGGCTACGGCGTGCCGGGTGTCGCCGATGTCGAAGAAGTCGCGGGTGGCGGCGCAGACGAGCGTCGGCTGCGGGGCCCGCATGAGCAGATAATCGGCGTGATCCATGCCGAAGGCGAGCTGGCCGAAGATGTTCTGCTCGGCATCCTGGGCCCCAAGCGTGCGTGGGAGCTTTCCGTACAGGCTCGTCACGTAGCAGGAGACCGCCGCGGCGACGACGCGGTCGTCGAGGACGGCGATGTAGCTCGTCTGCGTGCCGCCACCGCTATTGCCCATGCAGCCGAGCCGGTCGGCGCGGATGTCGGGCCGCGAGCTGAGATAGTCGAGGCCGCGGATGCCGTCCCAGATCATCCACGAGGCGAGGTTGCGGCCGAGCGGAATGCAGGCCGCGCCCACGCCATTGTGCTCACCGAGACAGCCGCCGCAGGTCGATTTCCCATGGGCATCGCAGAACTGCCGCCGCTCCCCCTGGCCGATCGGATCGAAGAGGAGCGCGGCGATGCCGTGCGTGGCGAGTAGAGCGGCGGCCCGCTGGTAGGCGTCGTGGGCTTTGCCGATGTCGGCATGGCCGCAGGCCACGAGCACGCCTGGCCACGGCCCTGGAAACGCTCGCTCATCGGGCAGGAAAAGCGCGGCGGTCACGAAGATGCCAGGCTGGCTCGTGAAGATGATCTTCTCGACCGCGTAGCCTGGCTTCTCCACGCGGCCGGTCAACTGCGGGTCGAGAGGCGTGCGTTCCGGGAATGGGCCGATCGCAGAGCCGAAGGCGTCGCGGAGCTTCTGCTGCCGCGCGGCGATGTCAGCCGGCGTGGCGAGCGCAACCCACTGCTCGCGGTGTGTCTCGGCCGCGCGGTCAACGGCGTCGAGCAGGTGCCGCTGCACCATGCCCGGCTCGGGCGTAGCGGCTGGATCGGCGGCGGGGGCCATCGAGACCGTCACTGCCACGACGACCGC
>JBILVW010000298.1:0-4100 GCA_044370205.1 Pirellulales bacterium
CGGGGGATCATCCGGGCGGCTTCGGGATCAGCGCCGGATTGTTCCTCCTGACCGCTCCATGATCCCCCTGCTTGCGCATGGGGGCTTGTATGCACGGGGGCGATGTAAGTGGAACGCGAGAACGTGTATGCCGTCTATTTGGCTGCCGGGGCGGGGGCTGCCGCGGCATCGGGCTTGGCGGCGTCGGGCTTGGCGGCGTCGGGCTTGGCGGCGTCGGGATCGGTGGCAGCCGGCTCTGGCGGTGCCTTGGATTCCTCCAGGGCCTTCTTGAGCGCTTTTGACAACTCATCTTCTTCCTGGACGACGGGAGCTTTCTTCGGCTCTTCCCCAGCGGGCTTCGTCACTTTTTTGCCATCGGGTTCAGGCTGCGGTTCTTCATTCTGCGCAGGCTTCTGGGTGGCGTCTTCTTGCTGTGGCGGCGGCGACGCATTGGTGTTGTTGTTCTCCGGTTTTTTCTTCGCCGGCTTCGGCTGCATCACCTGCCAGCCCAGGTAGGCCGCCAGCAGCAGTCCCGCGGCGACGGCGATCCAGGCGGCAATCGGGATGCCGAGGGGGGCGGCGAATCGGGATGCCGGCTGCTTTTGCTGGTGGCCGTGATGTGCCGCCGCCTTGCCTGGCGCTGCGGGTGCGCCGACGTCGAGTCGGATGCCGCTGCCGCCGGATCCCTGCCGCGACGAACCGCTGCCGCCTTTCCTCACAGGTTGGGGCATCGGCAGGGAGGAACGGCTCGGTCCGGCAGCGGGGTTGAACGGCAGCGGGCCCGACCCGCCGGGGCTGCGGAGCGGAGGGCCAGATGGCGGCCGCCCCGGAGCGGCAATGCCCGAGCCTCCTCGGCCGCGTCCGCCGGGCACTCCTCCCGCAGCGCCGCTGCCAGGGGCGGGCGTCCGCCGCGGGGGCGCGCGGCGCGGAGGCTCGGGGCGGCCCTGCGGGTTGGCCTGGTCGTTGGTAGCGAGCCATGCGGCAAGCGATGCCGCCACTTCGCCGGCAGTCTGAGGGCGGCCCTCGGGATGCTTTTCCATCATCCGGAAGTAGAGCTCGACGAGCGCCGGTGGCGTGTCGGACCGTTCGTCGAGCAGGTTCGGCGGCGGGGTGCGAAGGTGGGCCTGAATCCGCTCGGCGAGCGAACCCTTGGCAAACGGCGGCCGGCCGGTGAGCAGGTAGTGAAACGTGCAGCCGAGGGCGTAGATGTCGGAGCGGGCGTCGGCCTTGTGGCTGTCTCTGGCCTGCTCGGGCGAGAGATAGTCGGCCGTGCCGAGCACCTTCTCGCCGTGCTCCTGGGTGAGCGACGTGTCGTCTTCGCCCTTCGCGAAGGCGAGGCCGAGGTCGAGGATCTTCACCGTGCCGCGGGCGTCGAGGATCAGGTTCGCCGGCTTGATGTCGCGATGCACGAGCCCTTCCTCGTGGGCGTGCTGCAGGCCGAGGGCTGCCTGTCGGGTGTAATCCACCGCCTGCCGCAGCGGCAGCGGGCCGTCCTGTTTCACCTTGGCGTGGAGGTCGACGCCGTCCACGAACTCCATGACGATGAAGTGGATCGATCCCGACGTGTCGAGGTCGAAGGCCCGGACGATGTTCGGGTGGCTGAGCCGCGCGGAGGTCTGGGCCTCCCGCTCGAAACGAGCGAGGTAGGAGCTCTGATCCACCCGCTTGATCGGCAGCACCTTGATCGCCACCTTGCTCTGGAGCGTGGTGTGCTCGGCAAGGTAGACGCTGCTCATCCCCCCTGCCCCGATCAGCCTCAGCAGCCGATACTTGCCGAGTACGAAGCCCTTGTGTCGTCCCTTGCGAAGCTGGTCGGTCTGCCACTTCGTGAGCACCTCGTCGTCGATCAGCGACTGCACGAGTTCGTCGGGCAGCGGCGCGGTGCGATCGGGCCACGCGGCCGTCGCCTCCTCGAGACGCGCATCCTCCACGAGCCCGCTCTTGCGGACGGTCTCGAGGAAGTCGGCGATCGTGGGCGTGGAAACGCTCATGGAACGAGACTGTAGCGTACCCAACCGACGGTCAGAGCGATAAGGTGATCCCGCGGGCGGCGAGCTGGTCGATGAGGGCCGACGCCGACGTGAAGAGTTCGGCATCCCAGCCGGCTTCCCGGGCGGCTGCCACGTGCTGCGGCAGGTCGTCGCAGAAAAAGATGCGGTCCGCCGTCACGCCAGCCGTGGCGGTGGCCGCCGAATAGATCGTCGGATGCGGCTTCATGACGCCCACCTCGTAGCTGAGCACGTGGTGGGTAAACCGGCCCGGAAGAATCGCGTAGCCGGCATCGACGAGGTGCCGCCAGTGAATCTCGCAGGTGTTGGAGAGCACGCCGGTCGGGCAGCCGGCCCGCTCGAGGGCCGCCAGCACCGGCAGCATCTCGACCCGGAGCGTGAACATGTCACTGGCCGCGAGCGCGAGCGTCGCCGCGTCGGGGGCCGTTCTCGTTCGCCGAGAGAACTCGGCATGGAACGCGGCCCAGTCGATCCGCCCCGACTCGAGCGCCTCTTGCAGCCCCGAATCGACGACGGCGGTCTCGGCAGCCGCGGTCGAGGTGCCACTGACCGCGGCCATCTGCCGGAACGCCTTCTCGCGATCGAACGCGAACAGCACGTTGCCCAGGTCGAAGTAGATGAATTCAGGACGCATGAACTTCCGGTCGATCGGCTGCGTGGTGCTCCGTGCCGCCCGGCAAGGCGGCGGCTTTTCCTGCCAACCGCAGCATACTATTCTCCACGCCATCAACCGACGCCTCTTCTCCAGCCGGGATGCACCCATGACCACCCAGCCCAGCACGCACGGCACGACGCTCAACCGCTACAGCTCGCGGATCACCCAGCCCCGCTCGCAGGGCGCCTCGCAGGCCATGCTGCTCGGCACGGGCCTCCAGCCGGCCGATCTCGACAAGCCGCAGGTGGGCATCGCCTCCATGTGGTACGAGGGCAACACCTGCAACATGCATCTCAACACGCTCGCGGCCAAGGTTCGCGAGGGCGTCGTGGCCGCCGACATGGTGGGCATGCGGTTCAACACCATCGGCGTGAGCGACGGCATCTCCATGGGCACGGAGGGCATGAGCTACTCGCTGCCCTCGCGTGACATCATCGCCGACTCGATCGAGACGGTGATGCACGCCCAGTGGTACGACGGCCTCGTGGCGATCCCCGGCTGCGACAAGAACATGCCGGGCTGCCTGATCGCCATGGGCCGGCTCAACCGGCCGGCGCTCATGGTCTACGGCGGCACGATCAAGCCCGGGCACCTCGCCGACGGCACCGTGCTCGACATCGTCTCGGCCTTCCAGTGCTACGGCGAATACGTGGCCGGCCGGATCGACGACTCCCGCCGGGGCGACATCGTTCGTCACGCCTGCCCCGGGGCCGGTGCCTGCGGCGGCATGTACACGGCCAACACGATGGCCACGGCGATCGAGGCCCTCGGCATGGCCCTCCCCGACAGCGCTTCGATTCCGGCCGAGCATCCTGCCAAGGGCGAGGAATGCCTGCGGGCCGGCGCCGCCGTCCGTCGGCTGCTCGAGCTCGACCTCAAGCCCCGCGACATCATGACCCGCCGCGCCTTCGAGAACGCGATGGTCACGATCATGGCCCTCGGCGGCTCGACCAACGCCGTGCTCCACCTGATCGCGATGGCCCGGGCCGTGGGCGTCGACCTCGGCCCCGCCGACTTCCAGAAGGTGGCCCGCCGGATCCCCTACCTCGCGGATCTCAAGCCGAGCGGCAAGTTTGTGCAGGAAGACCTGCACTCGATCGGCGGCACGAGCGGCTTCATGAAATACATGCTCGACAAGGGGCTCATGGACGGTGACTGCATGACCGTCACGGGCAAGACGCTCGCCGAGAACCTGGCCTCGAACAAGGGGCTCGCGGCAGGGCAGAAGATCATCCAGCCGGTCGAAAGCCCGCTCAAGAAGACGGGCCACATCACGATCCTCCACGGCAACCTCGCCCCCGACTCCGCGGTGGCCAAGATCACCGGCAAGGAGGGCTCGCGATTCCGTGGCCCGGCCCGCGTGTTCGACAGCGAGGAACTCATGCTGGCCGCGCTCGAGCAGGGAGCCATCAAGCGGGGCGACGTGGTGATCATCCGCTACGAGGGCCCGAAGGGTG
>JBILVW010000299.1:0-4095 GCA_044370205.1 Pirellulales bacterium
GTCGATGAACACCTCCACCTGCTGCCCCACGAAGAGCGGCGGCAGGCCGGTCGGATCGAACTCGTAGATCACCTGCAGCACGCGGGTGTCCACGCGTTCGGTGTTGTCGCCCGTGAGCGACTTCTTTGGCACCACGAACGGCTCCACGCGAACGAACTCCAGTGGATACCGCTGCTGCAGGCTGCCCCGCGGCACGGCGACGGCCGGCAGCCCCTGGCGAAACCGGGCGATGTCGTATTCGTCGATATCGACCCGCACGTGGAGCCGATCGATGTTGCCGAGAATGACGAGCGGCTGGTTGGGGGGAGTGCCCACGAACTCACCGGGGCGAACGTTGACCTGCAGCACGCGGCCGGCCACGAGCGACCGCACGACAAGCCGGTCGAGATCGATCTCGATCCGATCGACCTCCGCCTTGGCGCGCTCGACGGCCGCCGCCGACACGTCGCGGTCATATTGCCACGAGCCGGCCTCGAGCAGCTCGAGGTCGGCCTGCGTCCGCTCGAGCGCCGCCTGGGCGCCGGCCAGCGCCTCCCGCCGGACGATGAGTTCCTGCTCCGTGGTCACCTTGCGGGCGAACGTTTCCTCGGCCCGCTTGAGGGCGTCGGTCTCACGGATCACGGCCGCCTTCGCCTCGTTCACCTGCGCGACCTGCACCGGAATCTTTTCCTTGCGAGGCTCGGCTTCCAGTCGGATGAGCTCACTCTTCGCCTGCGACAGCGCCGCCTTCAGCACGGCAAGGGCCCCCTTGAGATCGCGATCGTCGAGCCGGAAGAGCGGCGCGCCGGGCAGCACGTCATCCCCCACCCTCACGAGCACCTCGACGACCACGCCGGGCGTTGCCGAGCCCACCGCGATGTTCTCGGTGCGGGCTTCGACGATGCCGGCCGCGGCCACCGCGTCGGCGAAGGGGCTCCGGGCGGGGGCGATCGGGGGCGCCGGATCGCGGTTGACGGGCCTCGTCGTCCAGACATACCAACCGGCGAATCCCAGCAGGCCTACCGCCACGGTCGGCACAAGAACCTGCGTGACGAAGTCGGCGGCGGTGCGACGGCGAACGATGCGGCGCCGGGGAACCGTGTTCGGCGGCGGGTCGAGCGGTTCGGCCGCTGAGACGGCGGAGGGGGGCGCGGTGGTGGACATGGTCACAGGCTAACCGATGAACGCGTTCGGGCGGCGGACCCGTCGAGGCGGGGGCCGGGCGTGATCGATTCGATCCGGCCGTCCTCCATGGAGGCGATCCGATCGGCGAACGAATACACCCGGGAATCGTGGGTGACCACGATCACGGCCCGGTCGGGCTGCACCGCGATCCGCTGGATGAGCTCCATCGTGATCCGGCCGTTCTCCGCATCCAGGGCGCTCGTCGGCTCGTCACAGATGAGCAGCCGCGGCTCATGCACGAGTGCCCGCGCGATCGCCACCCGCTGCTGCTGGCCGCCGGAGAGTTCGTTCGGCAGGTTCGTGAGGCGGTCGCCGAGGCCGAGTGTATCGAGCACGTCGGACGCCGCCTCCACCGCCTGCGACCGCTTCCACCCCGCGATCAGCAGCGGCACGGCGGCGTTTTCCGCGGCCGTGAGCGAGGGCAGCAGGTTGAAGGCCTGGAACACGAAGCCGACGTTGTCTCGGCGGAACCGCACCTTGCGGCCGTTCGTCATGGCCGCGAGGTCGAGCCCCAGCACCTCCACGTCGCCCGCGGTCGGCTCCAGCGTGCCGGCGATGATCGACACGAGCGTGGTCTTGCCGCAGCCCGAGGGGCCGATGAGCATGAGAATTTCACCGTAGGGTACGTCGAGATCGACGCCGCGGAGCGCGCGGGTGACGGAGTCGCCCGTGCCGAAATCCTTGGTGACGCCGCGGACCCGTACGGCGAGGTCTCCGCTCTCGTGGTCGCTGAACATGCGTGAAGAGGACATGCGGGGGGGCTGCCGGAGCCGTCACGAACGGAACACGATCGCAGGATCGACGACGAGCACCTTGCGGATCGAGAGCAGGCTCGCCAGCAGCACGATCAGAAACACGGCGGCCGCCGTGACTGCCAGCACCTGCCAGGGCATGAAGAAGGAGAGCCGCGTGGCTCCCCGCACCACCTGGCCGAAGATCGCCGCGAGACCGATGCCGAGGCCGTAGCCGACCAGTCCCACCTGCACCGCCTGGGCGAGCACCATCCAGAGGATCGTCCAGTTGCTCGTGCCCATGGCCTTGAGGGCGCCGAATTGGCGGATGTTCTCCACGGTGAAGAGATAGAAGGTCTGGCCAGCGATGGCCGTACCGACGAGGAACCCGAGAAACACGGTGATCCCGAAGTTGATCGGAATGCCCGTCTTCTGCAGGTAGTACCGGATCGTCTTCCAGACGAACTGGTCGCGGGTCAATGCCAGGAGCCCGGTGCGGGCCTCGATCCGCCGGCAGACCTCGATCGGATCCTCGCCGGGGGCGGGATCGGCCAGCACGAACGAGAGCACCTTCCGCTCGGGCGGGGCGAAGAGCACTGCCTGACTGTATCGCGTGTAGCAGATCGGAAAGCTCTGGAACGTGCGGCTCGCCTTCGTGAGCCCCACGAGTACCGCTCGCCGGTCGTTCATCTCGAACGTGCGGCCCAGCCGGTAGGGCTCACCGGGCCAGGTCCGCTTGTAGCCGGCATCGTCCATGATCACGGCGTCGGGCTTCCGCAGATCGGCGATCGAGCCCATGAAGATGCCCTCGGGCGCCCCGACGAGCGTGGCGTCGTCGAGTCCCAGCAGGATCATCTGCTGGTAGTTGCCCTCCTCGATCCGGGCTCGCCCCAGCCCCTTGTAGAACCGCACGGCCCACTCGACTCCGGGGACGCTCTTCACCCGAAAGAGTTCCGTGTCGGCCATGGGCTTGATGTCGTCCACGTACTGCACGTTGGGATCCATGACCCAGATATCCGGCCCGGCGGTATCGCGGATCTGGCTGATGGTGAGCGACATGAGTCCGCAGAAGATGCTCGATTGCTGCGCGATCAAGAGCGCGGCGAACACCACGCCGAACACGATCCCGAGGTATTTCACCCGGTTGCCGATCAGCATCTTCCAGGCGATCCAGAGCATGGGATGAGATTGTACTGCCCCTCCCGATCGCGTCTGCTATTCTCCTGCCACGTTCCTTTCCCACCCCGGGTGACACCGTGCCAGGGCCGGCCGACACCGCCACGCGTCCCGTCGATGATCCCCTGATCGCGGAGGTGCTCGCGAAATGGTGGGGCTTCGACGCTCTGCGGCCGCTCCAGGCCGACGCCATCCGGGCGGCCGTGGACGGCCGCGACTCGCTCGTCGTGATGCCCACGGGAGGCGGCAAGAGCCTCTGCTACCAGCTGCCTCCACTGGTGAGCGAGACCACCGACGTGGTGATCTCGCCGCTGGTCGCACTGATGAAAGACCAGGTCGATTCGCTGGAGGCGATCGGCTACCCGGCCGCGGCCCTCCACGGCGCCCTCTCATCCGACGAGCGGTCGCAGATCCGCGACCAGCTGGCCGCCGGCGAGCTGCGGCTGCTCTTCGTGGCCCCGGAACGGCTGGTCAACACGGGCCTGCTCGACCAGCTCGCCCAGATCGGCGTGAAGCGGTTCGCGATCGACGAGGCCCATTGCATCAGCCAGTGGGGCCACGACTTCCGGCCGGAGTATCGGCAGCTGGCCCTGCTCCGCGAGCGGTTCCCGACGGCGAGCATCCACGCCTTCACGGCCACGGCCACGCCGCAGGTACGCGACGACATCGCGAGGCAGCTGAGCCTGCGGGATCCGGCGGTGCTCGTCGGAACCTTCGACCGGCCCAACCTCGTCTATCGCGTCGTGCCCCGCACCGACCGGATCGCCCAGACGCTGCAGATTCTGGGCCGGCACCAGGGAGAGGCCTCGATCGTCTACTGCATCTCGCGGAAGGAGACGGAGAGCCTCGCCGCCCGCCTCGCTGCGGAAGGTCTCCTCGCCCGGCCGTACCACGCGGGCCTCGATCCCAAGGAGCGACACAAGACCCAGGAGGCATTCGCCCGCGAGACGATCGACGTGGTCGTAGCCACCGTCGCCTTCGGCATGGGGATCGACCGCTCCGACGTGCGGCTCGTGCTGCACAC
>JBILVW010000300.1:0-4093 GCA_044370205.1 Pirellulales bacterium
GGCGTCCGGGACGATCGACAGGGCGCACCACAGCCACCAGGTCGATGCGTCGGCAGACACGGCGGCAACAACTGTCCAAGACATGAGGAACCCTACGCACAAAGGACCCGCGAGGCATTTCCCACGGTCGGGTCGGCCCGGACCCTAGAGTTTCCGGCCCCGGATGTCGGCCGTCCTCTCCTGGTTCGAGGTGCTCCGTGGAGTTCGCCCTCCCGCACATCATCGTTCGAATCTACTGTGGTCCCGGCGTGGAGCCCGGTGTCGGTCCCGACCTCGTCGCAGCGCTCGGCGTGCATCCCGTGGAGGTCACGGAGGTCCGGGACCATCACGAGGCCCGTCGGGCCGCGGGGGGCAGGCCGCCCATCCTGGTGGTGGTGACCGATCCGCCAAACCTCCGTGCCGCCGTCGCCGCGACGTGGAGCGAGTTTCCCCAGACACCTATCCTGATCGTCGGGAACTCGACGGCGGGGCCCGACACTCGGGAACCGCCGCTCTCGATGGAAGCGACGGAAAGGGGCGGGGTCGACACGATCTCCGCCAGCCTCCCGCTGACGAACATCTGCTGGCACGTGCTGGAAGCGGTCGGCCGCGCGGCCCTGCTGCCCGGCGCCACCGAGCGGCTTCTCGGGCCCGTCTTCATGGAGGTCGATGACCGGGGGAACGTGCTCTCGAGCGCCGTTGGCATCGACCAGCTGCTCATCGATGGCCGCCGCCTCCGCATCGGCCAATCACTGCTGCCGCTGATCGAGCCGCGGGATCGAGACGATTTCACCCGGATGCTCGAGCAGCCGCAGGTGGGCGCAGCCCGGTTCAGCACGGCACGGCTCATCGGCGAACACGGCTGCGGCCATACGGCATCCGTCGGAATGCGCCGCCTCGGCGCGGGGCGCGTCGGGCTTCTCTTCCAGCCGTTGATTCCCGATGGCCCGATCCTCGGGCGACACATCAACAATCGCGACCCGATCACCGGCCTTTTCACCCGCTGGGCGATCTCCCGCCTGCTCGAGGAGTCCGAAGAGGCCGGCGAGATGGGGCGGGGCCCGACGCTGTTGATGCTGAAGATGGACAATTTTCGAACCGTCAGCGAGCACATCGGCTCCCGCACGACGGACACCATCCTCGTGCGAGTGGCGTCGATCCTCGGGCAGATCCTCCCCTATTCGGCGGTCAGCAGCCGCCTCATGGGAGACACGTTTCTCACGTTCCTGCCCGATATGGGCGTGGAGGAGGCAATCGACCGCGGCCGCCAGGTGATCGAGGCCGTGAACGGCATCGACGTGCCGGCCGTGGCATCCGATTTCAAGCTCCGGGCCTCGATTGGCATCTCGGGCGAGGTCCTCGCCGACCACGATCTCGCCCTCCGGCTTGCGGAAGCCGCGGTCACCGCGGCGCGGGCAGACGGCGGCAATCGGGTGGTCGTCGCCAAGCCTCCGTTCACGCCGGCTTGGGCCGCCGAGTTCGCCGCCGAGATGGAGCGTGGCACCTGGGAAGTATGGCTGCAGCCGGTGGCGACACAGGTGGGCGGGCAGGCTGCATTCCACGAGTCGCTCGCCCGGTTCGGCAACGGGCATGGACACCTGGTGTCGCGGCCCGAGTTCTTCACGACGGGGCGGGCCAACGGTCTCCTCGAACGCTTCGATCGGATGATGCTGCAGCGCTGCCTGCAGATCCTGGAGGCCCATCCGGATGCGCGACTCTCCGTCAACATCAGCTACGAAACCTTCGCGTCGAACGCGTTTCCGGACTCGGTTCTCGAGCTCATCCGCGAGGTGCCGGACAGCCGCAGGAGGATCATCCTGGAGATCGCCCCACGTTGCCTGATGGTGCCGGCGATCGACGCCCGATCCCGGCTGGAGGCCCTGGCGGCGGCTGGCGTCGTGGTCGCGATCGACGACTTCGGCAGCGGCATCTGCCGCCTTCACCACCTCACGCAGTTTCCGCTGGCGATGGTGAAGCTGGACGAACTGGTCACGGGATACGTCGACGACGATCCCTTGCAGCGGGAGTTCGCCCGCGTGGTGGCCGGCCTGTGCCACGCCCGCGGGATCACGACCGTCGCGGAATTCACCCGGAGTCCGGAGCAGCTAACGCGTCTCCTCGAGGACGGCGTGGACCTGTTCCAGGGCGAGCTCCTCGGCATGCCGGCCCCCGCGGCACGGGTGCTCGGCGAATCCGGAATCAGCCGAGTGGTGCCAACGTGAGCTTTCGCCGCCTCCTCCGCATCGACTGGGACGTGATCGCCGGGATCATCGCCGCGATCACGGCCATGATCCTCAGTTTCATGGGCATCATCTCGGAGTATGTGGTTCGCGGCATCATTCTGCTGCTCTGTGCCATCCTGCTCACCCGCGACCTGCGGGGCGAAGCCCGCGAGCACCGAATGTTCGACAAGCTCGATCTCATCAAGCGGTATGTCTTCGACATCTCGGCCGCCATCAAGTCTCCCGACGTCCAGCTCATCGGGCCGAAGAAGATGCGGCACGCCTACACGGCCTTCGTCACGTCGCTCTACGGCGACGTCCGCTGGGTGAACTTCTGCTGCCGCATGTTCCACCGCCAGGAAGTCTTCGATGCGACGCTACGGCCCCTGCTCGACAACCCCAACGTGACCTCGGTGATGCCGTTCTGCCGGCCGGAGGACCGTCCCTACTGGCACGCCGACGTGCTCCCGAAGCTGCGGAAGTGCGACAACGGCGGCAAGCTCCGGGAACCCTGCTGGCGGAACGTCCGGAGTCACGTGTCGCTCCTGATCGGAGACGTCGATGGCGACGGCCGCGACGAGGCCCTCGTGAGCATCCTCGACGAGCCATTTGCCGCCGCCAGCCACGGGACGAGCGTGCCCCGCTATCTGCTCCGCGTGTTCAGCGCCTGCGATCTCATGTCGCAGATCGAGGAGGCGGCCCGCTACGCGACCAACGACTTCGACGCCGAAAGCAGGAGCGACGTCGTGCGGGCGACGGACGAGAGCTCCTGAGGGCAGCACCATGTTCGTCATGCTTCGCCATCGACTGGCCACCGTCTTCGACACGCTCGACAGTCGACCCGTCCACGCCTGGCTCGAACACCTCACGGTGCTGCTCGCGGTCGGGGGCTTTCTGCTGCATCTGCTGCTCGTGGCGGCCGTCCGAAACCTTCCTGGCCTGCCGGAGACGGCCTTCGAGGGCCTTGACCGCAGCCTGCTTCACGCGGTCTACACGCCCTTCAGCGTGATTCTCTTCTACGAGGTGCTGCAGCTCGTCTTCATCCTCACCTCGTCCCGCACCAGCGAGATCGCCAAGCAGTACCAGATCATCTCGCTGATCGTCGTGCGTCGCGTGTTCAAGGACATCGGCAGTTTCGAGAACATCGAACACTGGCTGGCCGAGCCCGGCGCCGTGCAGGCGGTGTTGCTCGACATGGGGGGAGCGGTGCTGATGTTTCTGCTGGTGACCGCGTTCAGCTATCTCCGCCGCGTCACGCCCAAGGTTCCGATCGACCGCGACTTGGGGGGCTTCATCGAGCTCAAGAAGGCGGTGGCCGTGCTGCTCCTGGTCGTGCTGGTAGGTCTGGCAGCGGTCAACCTCGGCAGCTGGCTCGGCCTGGTGCCCGCCTGGCTCGAAATACCGGGTTCGGCCGCCGGAGACTTCGACATCTTTTTCTTCCCCTCCTTCTTCGAGTTCATGATTTTCACAGATGTCTTCCTGCTGATTGTCTCCCTGAGCTACTACGAGCGATACGAATACGTTTTTCGCAATGCCGGCTTCGTCATCTCGACTGTCCTGCTACGGGTTTCGCTTTCGACCCCCAAGCCCTACGACCTCGGGCTGGCCCTGTTCGCAATGACCTACGGCGTGATCGTCTTGGCCGTCTTCGCCTGCTACAGCTGGACCACCCGGCAGGAATCAGCCGGATGACCGTTGCGGCCACCAGCCAGGCCACGAGACCGAAAAAAACAGGGTTCGACCCCCATTCACCTCAGGTCCCGATTCGGGGACAGGCGGCCGAACTCGGTCGAGCCCGAGTTGCCAGTTGCCGGAGAACTGCTAAGATCCCCCCGCGAGGGGATCTCCACAACTGTGAAACAGTTTCTTTTCACATCTCTAGCCTTGAAGGT